>CAJKZL010000263.1 GCA_905204385.1 uncultured Odoribacter sp.
GATCTTCACATAATCTTGCAGGAAAGAAAGCGGAATAGACTTCCGGCCACAATCCAGCATAAACCCACGCAAGGCATAATCCGGAAAATCCCGGATATCCCCCTTAGGCAATTGCTGTCCTTCAGCCTGCCCGGCCATCTGCAACAACGTACGCGTTGCCCAGAAAACGCCGATGGGTTCCGGTGCAGCGACACGCACCCGGTCCGTGATCTTTATCGTATAGCCTTCTTTTCCCAGCTTACTGTCCTTCTGCAAACTAAAAACGAAATCTCCTGCCTTAGCCTTTCCGGTCCCCACTTCAGGACGTTTTCCATACATTTGAGCATAATCCTCGGCAAATATCCGGGCAATCCGCAACAGCTCCTCATTTCCGGCGGGACAAACAATCCTCGGTTCATCGGCGGGAACAAAATACCCTTTGCCGGCTTTCCACTCTTTCAGTTCCGGAACGACGAAAGGCTTAGCAACACCATCCGCCCATAACCGGGCTACTGCCAGCACGCTCAAAATAATAACTAACCCTAGAGATTTCTTCATATTCACAACTATTTATCGATTAATACAAACACATCCGGATGAATTTCCCTCCCGAAATTCATCTGTCAAAAATAACATATTTTCGTAAAAATCGGAATAGTCTCTTTCCAAAAATCAGGTCTCCCTTTCGGGCAGCAAGCTGGGGCGATGTATTCCTCCTGGCAGCAAGCTGTCCGGCAATCCTCTGAAAGGAGACGACAACCTGAAGATCAGGAAATTTCCTCCATAGTCAGTAATTGTTCAAAATCAAGCTCTAAAGTAGCGAATCCACGCATAGCCGGCGAAAGCGACTCATCGACATGTCGCCTTAAATATTCCCGTCCGGATTCTTTTAAACTGATTTTCCATCCCTTCCCTTCTTTATTTTTCAGATAAAAGCAACCCTTTTCCGGATTTCCCATGACAAAGCGACGGGTGCCCGGCGTACAGCCCGTGACAAAGAGGGCTCCATCGACCGGACAATTTTGCATCTCTACGGTCAGCGTATAATCCCCTACGTCTTCACCGGACGCTAAAATTTGCTGCATCACCCGGGTCGCCCCCAGGACTCCCAGAGCCAATCCCGGACAGATATGACCGTGAATCTGAGCGGACTTGAGCAACAATTCCCGGGTATCGTTATCCAGAATATTCCGGATGATATCCCCCCGGGGCGTTGCAGCCCGGACACTGTCGTGTACTTCCCGGTCAGTAAAGGCTGAAGTATCGCAAAACATAATGTCCACGACCGGCGAACCGGCCAACGCCTCCGCACCCGCCACCTTCAGCGTATTCCCCGAACGGCCGATAAGCTTCACCGTCGTGCCGCCCAAATGATTGGGCCGCCGGGGCGACCGGGAGGCAAACACTCCGGCAGTCTCACCCGTACGAAGGCGGGTAAGCAATTCCGTACGTTCCTCCAGATGAAAAGCAAAAACCAAATCGAGGAAACCGCTTCGCTCAATATCCTGCAAGCCCTCGGCATATTCAGGTAAAATTTCAATTTCAGAAATTTCTTTCTTGATAAATTCCGGAGCCTGACTTTCCGTGCAGGCATTACGGACATAACCGATAGGTTCTAAAACAATCATAAAAAGTAAAGTTAATAGAGTTTTCATTGCTATGTTTATTCAAATTTTCTCATTGAGGGATCACACAAATACAATCTTTATGGCGTAGAACGTCTACCTCTATATCATAAAGACTCCCGATATTTTCAGGAGTATAGACGGTCTGCATGCCCGAAGCAAAAACTTCTCCCTGTTTCAGCATCAATGCTTTATTGCAAAACCGCGCAGCCATATTGATATCATGTATGGTGATGATAACGGTCATTCCTTCGGAAGCCAGTTGTTGCAGCAGCCTCATCACTTTCATCTGATGGCTGATGTCCAGATTGGCAATGGGCTCATCCAACAAAAGAATGGAAGGTTCTTGTGCCAAAGCTCTGGCAATAAACACCCGCTGTTGCTGGCCTCCGCTAAGCGTATTCACAGCACGCATAGCGATCTCTTCAAGCTCCAGCCGCTTCAGCAAACGGGCTACGCTATTCATGTCCTCTGCCGACGGCCGGCTATGAATGTAAGGCTTACGCCCCAGCAACACCGCGTCGAAAACCGTAATTCCCTGAATCGCCTCTTCTGCTTGCGGAACATAGGCTAACGTCCGCGACAACCTGCCTGCCGGAATGGCGTTCAATGCCTCGCCTTCGAGCTCGATCGCTCCCTCTTTTATCTTCAATATCCGGGTAAGACATTTCAATAAAGTACTTTTCCCAGACCCATTTTGCCCGATGATGGCGATCATATCCCCTTTCTCAGCTTCGAAAGAAATGTGCTTCAAAGCCTTGAATCCCGCATAATTGAAAGAAATATCCCTTACATCCAGTTTCATACCGTCATTCTTCATAAATTATTTCCGCCCTATATTCCCATCACCCCGGCCTTTTACGGGTCAACAGAAAAAGAAACAAAGGCACTCCCAAAAAAGAAGTCAGAATACCGACAGGCAAAATAATGGGAGACAGAATAGTCCTGGCCACCGTGTCGCAAAGCAAAAGAAACATCCCCCCGAACACTGCCGACCCGGGAATCAGAAATTCCTCGTTATCCCCGATACATTTGCGCACAATATGGGGAACCACCAACCCCACAAAGGCGATCACCCCGAAAAAAGAAACGGCGACAGCCGTACAAAGCGAGGTAACGATCATCCCCATCACCCGCGTCCTTTGGGGATATACCCCCATGCTTTGCGCATAATCGTCCCCCGAAGCTAAAACTTTGTAATCCCAACGTTTCAGATAAAAATAAACCGAAGCAGGAAACAGGACCACCGTCATAAAAATCAATTTAGGCCAGTCACTCCTTCCCAAATCACCGAAATTCCAGAAAACAATGGAAGCCAGCTGCACATTATTGGCCAAATATTGCATCACAGCAATGCCTGCACCGAAAAGAGAGTTGATAATCACCCCCGACAAAATAATGGTTTCTACAGAGGCCTGCTTCACTTTTATCAACAGCAGGATAATCCCCAATCCCAATAGGCTGCCCAGAAAAGCCGATATCGTCACCACATAGGGATTGGTCATCATGAACAGATCGGACGAACGGGCGATGGCAGCGCCGGCCCCCAGGAAAACAATTCCGAACGAGGCCCCGAAAGCCGCAGCGTTGGATATGCCCAAAGTGTAGGGAGAAGCCAACGGATTACGCAACAATATCTGCATGACAGCCCCCGAAAGCGAAAGGATCACTCCTGTAACGATCGCCGCCAATATCCGGGGCAACCGGATATTCAGTATAATCTGACGATTCATTTCGATCCCCTCTCCCTGCAACAAACGGACCATCTCCTGCCAGCCAATCCGATGCGAACCGGCAATCAACGCCACACAACCGATGCAAACCAACAAAAATACCATCGTCCAGATGAACATCCGGTTGCGGATCCGGTATTTCTGATAAGCAGCAACCACTTCATCGACTCTCATTCCTTCATTCTTCATGTCCCAGAGTGGTTTCCGCTATATTCCGGTATTCTCCCCAACAATCCTCCAGATCGGAGGCAATCGGAGCATCCACAAAACGAGTCATAATCTCATTCGTTTTATCTTTCATCGAAACGTCCCCGAATTTCCCCGGGAAAAGGACCTTTCCGGCATACCAGGCATTGACCAGCATAACCTCGAAATTAGAATGATGATTATTGTAAGGCCACAAGGCATAAATCTGTTTGTCGCGGTAAGCTTTCAACAACCGGTTCAGCCCTTTGCGTGTCCGGAAATCTTCATAAACCAGCGGCCAGCCGCCCATATCCACAAAGATCGCATCTGGATTCCAGTCCATCAGCTGTTCCCAGTCGATATAGGTCCCCGTAATGGGAGAAACATAAGCGGAATCCAACTCTGAAGCGACATTATTCAGCCCCAGAAAATCGAAGGCAGCATAATAAGGATCTGTAGAGGTAATTCCCTTCTGTCCTTTATAAGAAATCCCACCGACATACACCGTCCGGGATTTATCTTCCCCTTCGGTCCGGCTCCGGAGTTCTGTAATCTGACCGTCTATATAGGCAACCAGCGAATCCACCCGTCCCTTCGTATGCAGCACTTCCCCAATTTGCTCCATAGACCGATAAAAAATAGGGCGGTTACGGCCGATATCTCCATATTCCACGGTAAATACCGGTACGCCGGTACGTTTCTGCAATTCGTCCGCATCGCCGGCAGTCGTAGAGGACATGAAAATCACATCCGGACGGTCCGTCATGATCAATTCGGGATCGCCCCCCATCCCGGGCCCGATGATAGGCCGGCGGCCTAGATCAGGATGGGCAAAAATATGGGTAAACTCATTTGCCCGGGTTTCCTGTTCTTCCACCCCGCAGATAAAGGGAGCGCCTCCGGCATAAGTCACCAGCCGGATGGCTGACGAACGGATACAAACCACCCGCCCGATCGTATCCGGAAGCGACACCCGACGCCCCAAGGCATCCGTCACCACCCGGCCGGGAGATGCCGGTTTCGCACGTCCCCCACAAGCATAGAAACAGCAAACCACAAGAAGAAAATAGATGTATTTCATAAGATTATCATTTATTTTTAGCGGCCCTATGGAATTTCCTTTCCATAATCACCTGCTTAAACGTTTTTCAAACATGGATATTCATCCTTTCACCGGACCTATAAAACAACAATGAGGCTTGCAGTCGAAGCAATAAGTTAAAAACTCCTTTACTATGCATTTACTCTCTCTTTTAGCTCTACTCCGGTCCGAAAGACCTCATTGTTGCTTCATTTATTACCGGTTGAGATTCACTGCCAATTTAACATTCGCCAGCCGGCCTGCCGAAACGTATTCTCTGGTATTCATATGACGGTTGTCGAACACATTTATGATCTCCGCGCCGATGTACAAGCGGCGACGGAAAAGCCATTTCGAAACCTGAGCGTCCCAGACGGTGAATCCGGCTATCGAAGCGGTATTGTCCTCCGTCGTATATTGTTTGGATTTGTAGCGTCCCCTTACCATAACGTCCAATACCCCTCCCGTCCATAAAATATACCCCTTCACCTGATTTTTAGGGGCGTAGGTCAATACCTTATCGTTAAGTTCCGGCTTCTCCGCAAAATCCTCGATCCGGGGATCGTTATAGGAATAGTTCAGGTTGATCTTCAAACCGCGGCAAGGCATATAATCGATATCCGCTTCAAGTCCTTTCATATCCACATGCGACACATTTTCCCGGCGGAAAATA
>CAJKZL010000264.1 GCA_905204385.1 uncultured Odoribacter sp.
ATTGTATATTTTTTCTTGAATAAAACCGATTATTTTTTTTATAAAATTGCCGAAATAAAAAAGATATTATAAATTTAGACCTTCAGCAATTAAGGAAGTAAAAGTTTTCCTCTGATTAATTGGCCGGATTTCCTCATTCGAATCATTAAAAGGTTATTGGCTTATTATGAAAAAGAGCAGATAATGATAGGTTTATTTCCAATAGTAATTTTAAAAGGAGCGTTTGCTGGAAATGTTGCCTGAATAATTTTTTACGATGAGGTCTTTTATTTATTTTTCAGTTTTATTGTTTGGTTTGGCGTCCTGTGAAAAGGGTGAACCGGAAGATTCTCCCTTAACAGGTAGCTGGAAGCCTGTTGAAAATAGTTATTTCCAGGGAGTGAAAGAAAGAATCCAGTCTGCTGGTTGTGTGTATCATGATACTTTGCTTTTCGGTATGGGTTTTCTTTCCTTAACTCAAGATTTGATTCAAAACGATTTGTGGCTTTATACCGAAGAAGGATGGAATAGATTGCCTGATTTCCCCGGGCAAAAACGAATCGATCCGCTTGTTTGTATGTCGCAGGGGGGAGTATTTGTTACCCAGGGGTATGCTTTACCCTCCCAAGCGTTTAAGGATATTTGGCGATACGATCTGCGTACGGGGATGTGGGATTCTTTGTCCTATGAATTTCCCGGTCAAGGGAGGACTGGTGCGATTTCTTTTGAACTGGAAGGAAAATTGTATCTTGGTGCGGGCGTTAGTATTCAAAAAACTGGAATGCTATCAGATATGTATATTTTTGATCCTCATCAGGGCTGGAACTCTTTTTTTACAGAACGACAGGCATATTCCACCGTCTTTAAATGGGAGGGTGAAGTATATTGTTGTTTTGGACAAGATGAAAGAGGCTATATCAATACACTCCGGAAATTCGATGCACAGGCGGGGCAATGGCAAACGGTCGCTATATGGGTAGATTATAATGTACGGACCGATGCTCACGCTTTTGCTATCCGCCAAGGTGAACAGGAATATGTTTACCTGATCGGTGGGAAACCTAAACTCCCTGAAGCATATGATTGGTGTTTCCGCTATAATTTTCAGACGAAGCGAACTGAAAAAATCATTTTCCCGGAGACCATGAGCGTAAAAGCTGCTTTTGCTATCCATAATACAGCTTATATCTTTGATGGAAAAAATGTTTACCACTTGCTTTTGCCGGATTAATAAGTGAGAATTTAAAGTATCTCGGTATCCGTCCAGGAATGAGGTGTCGTTTTTTGTTCCGGGAGGTTCTTCCCCCGGAACAAAATCAATCTTACCCGATAAATTTTATAGGAATTTTGGATACAGTTCCTGCATTCTTCGTCTATTCCATTTAAAATAGTTTTGAATAACTTTTTTCCTGGTTTTTGAGTTTCTTTTTTTGAATAACTTTCAAAACGAACTAAAAATACTTTCGATTTTGTTTTGAAATGTTTCGTTTTATTTCTTTCTTTGTCTCAGTAAATTTAAATCATCTGTAAAATGAGACAGGAAGAATCTACCAAACCGTTCGATGTGATTATCATTGGCGGGGGTGCGACCGGAGCGGGCATAGCCAGGGATTGTTCCCGACGGGGCATCAGTGTACTCTTAATCGAAAGGTTCGACATTTCGACGGGGGCAACCGGGCGGAACCATGGCCTCTTGCACAGCGGAGCGCGTTATGCGGTCACCGACAGGGAGTCGGCAGAGGAATGTATTAAAGAAAACATGATATTGCGGAGGATTGCCAGTCATTGCGTAGAGGAGACAGACGGTTTGTTCCTGAGTTTGCCGGAGGATGATATCGCTTATCAATCGAAATTTGTAGATGCTTGCCGGGCTGCCGGAATCCGGGCGGATGTGATCGATCCCCGGGAGGCGTTGAGGCTGGAGCCTGCAGCTAATCCGGATATTATCGGTGCGGTGCGGGTACCCGACGGTTCGGTGGATCCTTTCCGCTTGACAGCTTCCAATATCATGGATGCTAAAAGTCATGGAGCGGTGGTGCTGACCTATCATGAGGTAATCGAGTTATGCAAAGACCGGCAGAGGATCTGCGGAGTGAAGGTACTCGACCATAGAACCAAGCAGGTGAAAAGCTTTGAAGCCGGTATTGTCGTGAATGCAGGGGGGATCTGGGGACATCGCATTGCAGAATTAGCAGGTGTACGTGTCAATATGCTGCCGGCAAAGGGTGCCCTGTTGATCTTCGGTCACCGGGTAAATAATATGGTGCTGAACCGTTGCCGTAAACCTGCCGATGCCGATATTCTCGTGCCGGGCGATACCATTTCTTTGATCGGCACCACTTCCAGTAAGATTCCTTTCGATGAAATAGACCGGATGTATGTGACTCCTAAAGAGGTGGATCTGCTTTTGCGCGAAGGAGAAAAACTCTCTCCCGTATTGGCCCAGACCCGTATTTTGCGCGCTTATGCCGGAGTCCGGCCGCTGGTGGCTTCGGATGACGATCCCAGCGGAAGGAATGTGAGCCGCGGCATCGTATTGCTCGATCATGCTGTGCGCGATGGCGTAGAAGGGTTTATTACCATTACCGGAGGAAAATTGATGACCTATCGGTTGATGGCGGAATGGACTACGGACTTGATCTGTAAAAAAATGGGCGTAAACGTTGCCTGCACGACCGCTACCGAACAATTGCCAGGCTCCCGGGAAAAGGCCGAAGAGGTGGGTAAAAAAATGATTTCGGTGCCCTTGGCTCAGCGAAATTCTACCATCTACCGCCATGGGGATATGGCGGGGCAATTCTCGGAAAATACTCCGTTGGACAATAGTTTGGTGTGTGAATGTGAGGAAGTTTCGGTGGCTGAGGTAAAGTATGCCCTGAATGAACTCGATGTACATACCCTGGTAGATCTGCGAAGGCGCACCCGGGTGGGGATGGGTACCTGTCAGGGTGAACTTTGTGCCTGCCGGGCTGCCGGGCTGATGAGCAGTACGAAAAAATATTGTACCCGGCAAGCAAAAGAGGATTTGTCGTCTTTTCTGAATGAAAGATGGAAGGGAATGGCTCCGATTGCTTGGGGAGATACCTTGAGAGAGTGTGAATATATGTCGTGGATTTATGAAGGTGTTTGTGGTTTAGAATCCGTTAATAAACAAGAAAAGATATGAAATTTGATACAGTTGTTATCGGCGGTGGATTGGCGGGATTGGTTTGTGGGATCCGTTTAGTCCGGCAAGGGCAAAAATGTGTGATCGTTTCTGCCGGTCAGAGTGCTTTGCATTTTTCTTCCGGTTCTTTGGATTTGTTGAATAGCTTGCCGGATGGCACTTCGGTAGAATATCCATTGCAGGCCATCGATCGTTTGGTTGCCTTGGCACCTCGGCATCCTTATGCTAAATTGGGAAAGGAACGATTCGGAGAATTGGCCGTCCGGGCAGAACGTTTTTTTGCGGAAGCGGGGATAGCTGTGGATGGAGGGGTACAGAAAAATCATTACCGGGTAACTCCTATGGGAACATTAAAAGCCACTTGGTTGACCTTGGGCGATCAGTATAGGTGCGAGGCGCCGGATCGGTTGCCCTGGAAGAAAGTTGCTATTTTTAATGTTACAGGTTTCCTGGATTTTTATACCCAGTTTATTGCTGATGAATTCCGGAAACTGGGCACCGCGAGTTGTTTGCATGAATTCAGTTTCCCGGCTTTGGAACAGTTGCGCAGAAATCCCACCGAAATGCGGTCCACCAATATTGCCCGGGTATTCGATCGGTCGGAAAATCTGGATGAATTGGTCAGGATTATCCAGGCGGAAAGCGGGGATGCGGAGGCGGTGGTGTTACCGTCTGTTTTAGGACTTAGCAGGGGAGATTTGCTGAAGGAGGTACAGCGAAGGGTCGGTAAGCCGGTTTGTCTGTTGCCTACCTTGCCTCCTTCCGTCGCCGGTATTCGGGCTCAGCAGCAATTGCGGAAATGCTTTCAGGAGGCAGGGGGTGTGTACATGCTTGGGGATACCGTTTTGCGTGCCGAATCTGAGGGACATAGAGTGAGTCGGTTGTATTCCTGTAATCATGGAGATATTCCTTTCAGGGCAAGACATTTTGTTCTGGCTACCGGGAGTTATTTCAGTCAGGGATTGATGGCTACTCCCGGACGGGTGTATGAACCGGTATTCGGGCTGGATGTCGCTTCTCTGGGAGAAAGGGAAAGTTGGTATAGCAAAGAGGTGTTCGATGCTCAACCCTATCAGAGTTTCGGAGTGAAAACCGATGAAACATTCCGGGGAATACGCGGAGGTGAACTTATGGATAATCTGTATGTAGCGGGCGCTGTCCTCGAAGGGTTCAATGCCATAAAAGAAGGATGCGGGGGCGGAGTGTCGGCGTTGACTGCCTTGTTTGTAGCGGATAAAATTTTAAATCAGTGAGGTTATGAATCTTCAACAGCATAATGTAAGTGAAAATAATTTTGAACAGTGCATCAAATGTACTGTTTGTACGGTTTATTGCCCGGTTGCAGCGGTGAAACCCGAATATCCCGGTCCTAAACAAGCCGGTCCGGACGGCGAGCGGTTGCGGTTGAAAAAACTGAATTTTTATGATGAGGCGCTGAAATATTGCATCAATTGTAAAAGATGTGAGGTGGCCTGTCCTTCGAATGTACGCATCGGGGATATTATCCAATTGGCACGGATCAGGCACAGCAAGAAAAAACCGGCTTTGCGCGATTTTATTCTGGCCAATACCGACTTGGTGGGTACCCTTTCCACTCCTTTGGCTCCGGTAGTCAACGCTACTTTAGGATTGACTCCGGTAAAAGCCCTCTTGGATGGAGTATTGAAAATCGATCATCGCCGGACTTTCCCGAAATATGCTTCAGGTACTTTTGAAAGTTGGTTTAAAAAACAGCGTGAAAAACAGGAACGGTATACGGAAAAGGTCGGTTATTTCCACGGTTGCTATGTCAATTATAACCATCCTCGGCTCGGGAAGGATTTTGTAAAAGTGATGAATGCTTTCGGTATAGGGGTGAAATTGTTGAAAAAAGAAAAATGTTGTGGGGTGGCTTTGATTTCCAATGGTTTTATTCAGCAAGCCCGGAAACAGGCTCGGGTGAATGTCGATTCCATACGCGATGCGGTTATTGGACAACGGATTCCGGTATTGGCGACTTCTTCCACCTGTACCTTCACCATCAGGGATGAATATCCTCATCTGCTGGGAGTTGACAATGCCGAAGTGCGCGATCAAGTGGAATTGGCAACCCGGTATATTCACCGTTTGCTGGATCAGAATCGGACAGAA
>CAJKZL010000265.1 GCA_905204385.1 uncultured Odoribacter sp.
TGGCCGCAAAAACTGACCTATACATTACTACCTGAAGCTGCCGGTAAACCTGAACTGAGCGTTATGGTGGAATTTTCCCCGGAAGATTCTGTAAAGTCGGTGGAGGTGGCTGAACCGATAGGTGTCATTTTGCCGAATACGGACGGCCGGGGATACGGCTGTTTTGTTTTGGATGACATATCGGCCCGGTATTGCCTGCAACAAGTGGAGAAATGTGAAGATCCCGTGACACGTTTGTCGTTGATCCTGACTTTGTATGAGAATCAGTCGAGGGGGCGGGTTGCTCCCGGTGATTTTGTCCGTACAGCCTTAAGGGTGGCGGAAAGTGAAACAGAGCCTCTCCTTGTGTCGATGATCATCGGACAAGTGAAAAATGTGTATATGCGGAAACTATTGAAACAGCAACCGGAAGTTGAGTTGGCTTTGCAACAATTATGTTGGAAATTCGGGGATATGAAGCACCGGCAACTGGTTTTCAGGGCTTTGCTGGAGATATGGACCTTACCGGAGATTTCGGAAGAGATATACCGGATCTGGAAGATGCAGCAATTGTTTCAGGGATTCCCATTAGGCGAAACCGATTATATGAAAATGGCTTATGAACTGGCTATCCGTTATCCGGAACGGTATCAGGAGATCGTGGAAAAGCAAACGGAGATGATTGCTAATCCGGACCGGAAAAAAGAGTTTCGGTTTGTCGCCCGGTCTGTACATCCTGATGCTCAGGTTAGGGATTCCTTGTTTCAGGCTTTGATGAAACCTGAGAACCGACGTATAGAACCCTGGACAGCACAAGTTATTTATTATCTGAACCATCCTTTACGCCAACCGGCATCGGTGAAATACATTTTGCCGGCTTTGGAGGAACTACAGGAAATACAGCGAACCGGAGATATCTTTTTCCCGAAAAATTGGATCGAGGCTACGTTAAAAGGGCATAACAGTCCGGAAGCGGCAAAGGTGGTGAAATTTTTTCTGGAAAAACATCCGGATTATCCGCCGCTCTTAAAGAATAAAATTCTCCAGAGCGCAGATCACTTGATATGCCATTAAAATGTCTAAAAGGACAAAAGAGCAGTGTCAGCCTGGTAAGCAGAAAAAAGAAATGCAGGAAACAGGGAGAACAAAATAAGAGCCGACCGAAAAGTAAAATTTCCGGTCGGTCTCCCCGATATCATGGATAATACGGATATTATCCTAAGAATGAAAGCAGTATACCTGCTGCGACCGCTGAACCGATCACTCCGGCTACATTCGGTCCCATAGCATGCATCAGCAAGAAATTGCCAGGATTGGCTTCCTGTCCGACGGTTTGGGAAACCCGGGCCGCCATAGGCACTGCGGAAACTCCTGCCGAGCCGATCAACGGATTGATCTTGTTCTTGGTGAAGAGATTCATGAATTTAGCCAACAATACTCCACCTGCCGAACCGATGGCAAAGGCCAGCACACCGATTAAGAGGATGGCCAGTGTTTGATAGTTCAGGAAGGCTGCTGCGGTGGTCGTGGCTCCGACGGAGATCCCCAGGAAGATGGTGGTGATGTTCATCAGTTCGTTCTGGACCGTCTTGCTCAGTCGTTCGACAACGCCGCATTCGCGCATCAGGTTGCCGAGCATCAAACAGCCGATCAAAGGAGCTGCCGAGGGCAACAATAAAGATACGAATACAGTAACGATGATCGGGAAAACGATCTTTTCCGTTTTGGACACTTTACGGAGTTGTTTCATGACAATCTCGCGTTCTTTTTTGGTGGTCAGCATCTTCATGATCGGAGGCTGAATGACGGGAACCAGCGCCATATAGGAGTAGGCTGCCACGGCGATAGGGCCGAGCAAACCCGGAGCCAGTTTGGATGTCAGGTAAATGGCCGTAGGGCCGTCTGCACCGCCGATGATGGCGATGGATCCGGCTTCCGGATAGGTGAACCGAAGTCCCAGAGCGCCCAGGAAGGTGACAAAGATACCCAGCTGTGCGGCGGCACCCAGCAGAAAGCTCTTGGGATTTGCCAACAGGGGACCGAAATCGGTCATTGCCCCCACTCCGATGAAAATGATACAAGGATAGATTCCCAGTTTTACTCCGATATAGATGTAATCCAGCAATCCGACATTATTGGCATTGGCAAAATCGGGCCAGTGGATATGTCCGCCTTCGAACAATTCGGGATGATAGAGTCCTGCTCCCGGCAGGTTGGTCAACAGCATACCGAAAGCTATGGGCAATAGCAATAAAGGTTCGAATTTTTTTACGATAGCCAAGTAAAATAGAATACAAGCCACACCGATCATCACCAGACATAACCAGTTTCCATCCACGAGACGGGCAAATCCGGTGTCGTTTAAGAACTTGTCGATACTTTCTCCCAGACCGGCCTCCTGCGCACTGGCTGCAAAAGGAGCGATGAAAAGTCCCAGAAAAGCGGCAAGTTTAAAGATATAGTTCTTAATTTGTTTCTTTATTAACAGTTTTTCGATGAGTTATTGCTGAGCAATCAGCTTATCGTCCTGTGAAACCGTTTGACCGGGAGACACATGGATGGCTTTCACCTGTCCGTCTTTGTTGGCCATGATAGTGTTTTCCTTTTTCTTGGCTTCCATCACGTTAAGAGTGTCGCCACGCTTAACATTGTCACCCACTTTGACGTTGATGGTCATGATGGTTCCCGGTAGGGGAGCTTTCACGCTGTTTACGGACGAAGCTGCAGCAGGGGGCGTCACATGAACCTGGGGCGTACCCGGCGTTGAAGCCTTACGGGTAACAGGAGGGGTTACCGTGTTTTTAGCTTCATAGCTCACATCGTAAGCTATCCCGTTAACTTCTACATTTGCTTTGTTATGGTCCGTTACGTTCACCGAGACGTCGTAATCGTGTAAGTCGATTGTGATTATAAATTTATTCATAGAATTAATAGTTTACTTAATGGTAGAGTTTCTCATGCTGTAAATTTTGGAACTCCATGGGGAATACCTTCTTTCGACTTCTTCGATGGTGATGACATGGGGTTCTTCGTCGTGAGCGTCGAAATACAGGTGCATCGCCATCGCTATCGCGGCCTGTTCGTGCGGGGTGGGGGGTGCGTCGGTAGTGGTTTCCACGGCATTGTTTGCAGGCGTGGTTTTGGCGCTGCCCTTCACCGCATTGATAATTTTCGTTTGCAGGCCGATGATCCAGATCAAAACGATCAGCAGCAGGAATACTGTTCCGATCCCCATACCTGTAACTAAGAGCGCGAAGCCCCAGTCAATAGCTAACATGGTCATACATTTGAATTATAAAGGTATATTAGAATGTTTCTTCATCGGATTGGTCACGCGTTTTGTCTGCAAGGACTGGAAAGCGCGGATGACACGGAACCGGGTATTACGAGGCTCGATCACATCGTCGATGTAGCCGTAAGAGGCTGCTTTGTATGGATTGGCGAAAGCAGTGTTGTATTCTGCTTCTTTTTCCGCGATGAATTTTGCCTTTTCCTCCTGATCGTTGATAGCGGCTACTTCCTTGCCGTATTGGCGCCTTTGGCTCCCATCACGGCGAGCTGAGCCGTAGGCCATGCGTAGTTGAAGTCGCCACGGAGTTGCTTGCAGGACATCACGTCGTGAGCGCCGCCGTAGGATTTGCGTAAGGTGACGGTCACCTTGGGAACGGTGGCTTCGCCGTAGGCAAACATCAGTTTCGCACCGTGAGTGATGATGCCGCCGTATTCCTGTACGCGTCCCGGCAAGAATCCCGGTACGTCTACCAGCGTCAGGATGGGGATGTTGAAGCAGTCGCAGAAACGTACGAAACGTGCAGCCTTGCGGGAGGATTCGATATCGAGCACTCCGGCATAGAAGCTGGGCTGGTTGGCGATTACTCCGACAGAACGTCCTCCCATGCGGCAGAAGCCGACGATGATGTTGCGGGCATAGCGTTTGTGAACTTCCAGGAATTTGCCGTTGTCTACGATAGCTTCGATAACGTCCAGCATATTGTAGGGAAGATTGGGATTAACCGGAATCAGGCTGTTCAGTTTATCTTCGAGACGGTCGATGGGGTCGTTGCACGACATCATCGGTGCCTCTTCAAGGTTATTGGAGGGCAGATAGGACAGCAGGTCGCGGATGAGGGTGATTCCTTCTTCTTCGTTTTCCACCATGAAATCAGATACGCCGGATTTGCTGGAATGCACTTCTGCGCCGCCTAATTCTTCGGTGGTGATATCCTCGCCCGTCACGGTCTTCACTACTTTGGGGCCGGTGACAAACATATAGGATGTTTGGTCGGTCATGATGATGAAATCGGTCAGCGCAGGAGAATATACCGCACCGCCGGCACAGGGACCGAAAATGGCTGAGATCTGCGGGATCACTCCGGATGCAAGGATATTGCGTTCGAAGATTTCCGCATAGCCGGCCAGTGAATTCACCCCTTCCTGAATACGGGCACCTCCTGAGTCGTTCAAGCCGATGATGGGTGCTCCTACAGTCATTGCTTTGTCCATCACTTTACAGATTTTCTGAGCCAGCATTTCGGACAATGCACCTCCGAAAACGGTGAAATCCTTAGCGAAATCAATATCGTTGCGGCCGTTGATCGTGCCCTGTCCGGTGACAACGCCGTCGCCGAGGAATATCGTTTTTTCCATGCCGAAGTTGCTGCAGCGGTGAGTGACGAACATGTCGAATTCTTCGAAGCTGCCTTCGTCGAGCAGCAGGTCGATGCGTTAGAGGGCGGTGAGTTACCCTTACGCATGATGCTAATCGATGCGCATCTGACCGCAGACGAGCTTGCGGACATCATAATGAAAAGCGAGTGATACACATGGAGAGACTCAAAAGGGCTGCTGCCATACATGATATTTCGGGCTTCGGTAAATGCTCGCTGACAGTTGCCCTGCCGATAATCTCAGCCATGGGCATTGAGGTTTCGGTCATACCGACCGCCGTGCTATCGACGCACACGGGCGGGTTCACGGGCTTCACCTACCGCGACCTCACGGGCGACATGCGCCCGCTCGCGGAGCATTGGAAGAGCCTCGGAATAAAATTTGACGCGATATACAGCGGCTTTCTCGGCTCAGTCGAGCAGATAGACATAGTGACCGATTTTATAGATGATTTCAAAGAGAAAGGCACGGTCGTGCTCGGCGACCCCGCGATGGCGGACGGCGGGAAGATGTATACGGTGTTTGACATGGACTTCGCAAAGCAAATGACGCGCCTTTGCGCCAAGGCGGACATAATCGTTCCGAACTTCACGGAGGC
>CAJKZL010000266.1 GCA_905204385.1 uncultured Odoribacter sp.
TTTTTATTTTATGATTGATTAGTATTTTGTGTAGATTATGCTTGAGTCTAGTTTCCTGTTTACTTTTAATATCTGTATCCGTTTCTTGTTTTGTTTGTGGCATTGTTGCTGCGGATTTGCCCGGATCTGCTGCAAATTTGCCCGGATTTACTGTAAATTTGCCCGGATTTGCTGCGGATTCATTCGTCTGTTCTCCGTTTTCCCCCTTTGTCTCCTTTGTCTCTTTTCTCTCCTTTGTTTCCTTTGTCTCCTTTGTCTCCTCCTCGTTATCATTCGCTTCTTTCTCCTCCTTGATCATCCAGAAGTTTTCCAAAGGCAATTTGTATTTCCTCCGGCTGTCGATGATGATTTTGTGATACTGCTCTTGGATGGCTTGCGAGGTCAGCACCCCGTACTCCTTATATATATAGGTGTCGAACAATCCCACCGACAGACAATCGTCGATGATGGCCTGCATTTCCTCCTCCTCGCAACAGGCTTCCTGAGCGATGTCGAACAGTGTGTCCTTGTTCCAAAGGACATAATAGCCTTTTTCTTTGTAGATAAGACAAAGCAGGGAAGTGAGCGCGGCAATTCCTGCCGCGTGATGGCGGCAGGAGATGCGGCGCACTTTCCGGTCTTGCAGGAAATTGACATCTAGGGGGAAATAATCTAATCCGGGTTTGGAAATGCGTGCCATGATAAATTAAGTTTTAAAAAGTGATACATTGTGCGGTTTATCGGAACTCGTTGCGTACATCGAAGCAGGGGCACATCTTGATAAACTCGTTGGGCGAGATAATGCCGTCACCGTTGCGGTCGGGGCTGGTGTCCCGGTGGCCTATCACTTGTCTGATGTCGGGGTAAACGAGCCGCAGGTCTTCCACCAGGCGGATGAGCGCTTCGCGTTGGGCTTCCGTCCGGGTGTCGGCGGGACGGCCTTCCTAGTCCAGTCCGCCCACGTAGCAGATACCTATGCTTTGGCGGTTCCAGCCCGTGCAATGCGCTCCGTCGAGGGAGACATCCCTTCCCGGTTCGATGGTTCCGTCGAGCCGGATTACGAAATGATAGCCGATGGAACGGAAACCGCGCGCACGGTGCCAGAGGTCGATGTCGGCGGCTGTGAAATCCTGTCCCGCACGGGTGGCGGAACAGTGGATGATAATCGTGTCTCTCATTACAGTGTCCCCCTTTCTTGTTGGTTGCGGCTTGTGTAGATGGCGAATCCGAAAGCGATGGCTTCGTCTTCCGACAGTTGGCGGTAATATTGCCGGTTCACCGGATGCTGGACCGGGATGCAGGGGGATTGTACAGGCGGGACAGGCCGATGATGGGACGACTGTGAGACAGCCTGAGCGGGAGAAGTCTGCGGAACAGCCGGAGCGGGAGACAACGGTAAGGGTTCTTTCATGATAAAAGCGTCTCCTCTGTGCTGGCGGACGCGTAAGTTGTGGAGGAGTAGTCGTTCCGGATAGCGCAACTGTAGTCTGAGCCAGTTTATGAATGCGGGATTCATGTGTTCTCCTTTGCTCATCGCCTGCATGGACGGGTAGGCGCGGAGTGTATTCCCACTTGCGTCCGTTACGGCGCAGGGAACACCCGAATACTTTGAACCCGTTTTTCCGGGAGGCCGCAATCCCATTCGGATGGCGTGCATTATGTTGTCATGCGCGTCACACCATTCGAGGTTCGACACGTGGTTGTTCAGCGTGTTTCCGTCGAGGTGGTTTACTTGCGGCAGATGCTTCGGGTTGGGAATGAACGCCTTAGCTACCAGACGATGCGTGTAGTATTTGGTGTAGATTCCTTTTTGCATGAGCTCTGTCTGCTCGTAGCCTTCTCCTGCGATCGTGGTGCAGAGAATCAGTTTCGACTTGCCTTTAAAACTCAACACCCGTCCATGGTCCGAGACCATGTAGTCGGGATTTTCTTCGATAAATCTCCAATTTTCCATACTTGATATTGGTAAACGTTAATAAAATTATATTCTGTTAAAAAACGGTCTGTTCTTTTGTCTCCGCGTGGAGAAACGGCGTTTCCTGCATTCCAAGAACGGCGTTTCCCGGTGTATAGAAACGGCGTGGACTGGATATGTTAAACGGCGTTTCTTCCTCCTCCGTGCGGGGTTCGAGCCTTTCGGCGCAATGGATAAGAAACTCCAATTCTTCCCGGCAGCCTTGAATGGCTTCTTGCAGGGAGTCTACATTGTACTGCCTGCAAAGGATTTCCCATTCTTCTCGTTCCTGCCGGTTCATTCTGTTCTCGTCTTTTCGGGTTCGTCCTCGGCGTCGATGTCCAGAAAGTTTTCCGCATGGAACGTGCGCCATCCTTTTGCCTCGATGTCGTAGTAGACGACGAACGTGTTTTCCGGTCGTGGAATATAAGGTTGGTGGAAACTGTGTTCGTATCCGGTGAGTGTGCCGATGGCGTGGCGGACGCTGCCGTCTTGTCTGGTGTAGTGGAAGCGGACATTTCCGTGATGCATCTGCCGGATGAGGGCGCCTATCCGGTGGGCGGTGACGAGTGCGTCGTGCCGGTTCATACCATTGTTTTGCCGGATGGCGGCTGCCTGTTTCATGAGCCGCACCCGTTGAAAAGAATGCTCTTCTTTAATCTTGGTCATTGTTCTTCGGTTTATTTTGATTATGAGGCAAAAGTAGGGAATGGAAAGGGGAAAGATTGTCCGAGCTTGACACATAAATGAGGAATTAAAGAAGAATGTGTCAAGCGTGAACATGATTGTTAAGAGAAATAGCCGTTCTTTGTGGAAATTTTTAATTAATACAATAGGAAAATGGCAAAGAAATTGGTAAAAAGAGGGTCGGAAGTGACAAGTAATAGTGATGCAATCTGTAAGGTAACCGGACTTCGGCATTGCGATGATAGCACAAAAAAAGAGATTGTGGACTATTTGGTGAAAATAGATAAGCAGAATGATATACCGGAATGTTATATTGTAAATAATTCAAATAGTTCGACTTCTTCGGTGAGACGTGTGTTCAGTTGCGTCTGGGATGGCAGTACTTCAATACCCGATTTTACGACGTTATTTAATATTAGCGCGTGTGTCCTCAAAAAGGCTAAAATCGTTGTAGCCCTTCCCGGATTACTGTGTGCGGTTGTATGCCTTTTACTGAAAGATTCGGCGAAAGTGAAGTGCCGGGTTATAAACCGGCACCATCTGGTAATGGATATCGAACTCTTTGAGGATAAAATTATATCTGTTGAAGATTGGGAGGAGATGAAGAAGGAAGAGGCGGAAAAGAATAAAACAGATAAGAATAAAACAGATAGGAAAAAAACGAATAAGAAAAAGTGAATCAAGGTTCTCCTAAAAAACGGAAAAACAACCCTACTTGCGCCGGAGTAAGCAGGATGGATTTCTCGCTGTATCCCGTTTGGGCGAGTGCAGCCTGCAATTCTGTATTTTTGGCTATCCACCCCCGCAGGGTGCGGCGTGCTGAGGCGGTTTGTATATCGGGCAGGTAGAAGGACGCTAACTGGCTTTTGCTATAAGTCCGGATGCGGATGGAAGGGGATGTTTCTGCTTTCATTGTCGGTTGTCTTTTAAGGGGTTTTATCAGATTCTATGTTTGTAAAGGTAAGGCTTTTTAGGCTGATTGGTGATGTGTTGTGCAGAAGCGGTTGTGGGCATGGTTTGTGCGGACTCGTGCCGGGTTGCTGTCTCTTGTGACAGGCCGGTACGTTATGGCTCACGTTTTTTTCCTTCCGGTTACCTTTGCTTTCGTAATCGGTTACAGAGAGGAATTTAATTTATCAATCATTAAAAAAAGGAAACAGTATGCCATTAATTTACAAACCTTATCAGGCAACGCTTGCCAACAAGGAAGGACAGAAATTGTATTATCCCCGTCTGGTGAAATTCGGGAAGGCAGTCAATACGCAGAAAATGGCGGAATTGATTGCGGAAAAAGCCTCGCTGACGGCGGGTGATGTCCATAATGTGATTCGTAATCTGATGTCCGTGATGCGGGAACAGTTGCTTAATAGCCGCACGGTACGCCTCGAAGGCTTGGGAACGTTTACCATGATCGCTAAGGCGAACGGGAAAGGGGTGGAGCTTGAAAGTAAAGTCAGCAGCGCGCAGATTACTTCGTTGCGTTGTCAGTTTACACCGGAGTATACACGTGAGGCGAACGGAAGCGCTACCCGTGCGCTGACTTCCGGAGTGGAATTTGTACACGTCAAGGATGTGGCGGGCTCGTTTGTCGCTGCCGATGATTCAGGTGAAGATCCGGACGACGGAAAGAAACCGGATGGCGGAAACGGTAGCGGAGAAGCTCCGGATCCGTCTGAATAATGAGGAAACGGACTTTAAGAGACTGGATTTTAAGACTGGATTTTAAGAGAGGATTTTAAGAGACCGGATTAAAAAAAAATTTAAAAACAGAAGCTTATGAAATTGTTGTTGGAAAAATTGCTTGACATTCTTGAGGCAATATTGCGTTTCCGCAGACGCCGTAAAGAGTAGATTGCTGTTTGTGGAAATTGTGGAAAAATGAAGCTGGCTCGCTTATTATTTGTAAGTGAAGAGATGAAAAATCCCCCTTACTATTACCTTAGTCCGTTGTGATATTAAGAAATGGTAAGGGGGGATTTTTTTGTGGGGAAATCAGATCAGTCGGTCTCGATCTGGAACTTACGGCTTACTTTCATTAGATTGATGGTGTAAGTCACCACGTTTTGGGCTTCCTGAACCATCGTCAGGTATACCATGCTGACGCGGATACTTCCCGACTGGCTTTGGATGCGCTGCAGTTCCTTGCGTTTCAGCAGCGAGAGTTGTCCGTTAAGGTCGTTGGCGCGGCGGATTTCTTCTTCCATGTTATTGTAATCGTTGTTTTCCAGTTTTCTGCGACATTGCTGGATCAGGTAAGTGATGTCTTCGGCCGCGTCGCTGAATTCGCCTTTTTGGATAGCGTCCAATGGGTTGAAGTTGTTGTCGATGTGCTCCAGGCACGGTTCGCAGAGACGGGAAATGCTGTACACCAGTTCGCTGGCGAAGTCGTTGCCCTGGTAGTAGTAAAGCCCTTTTTCGAGCACGGTGTTGTTGTCGAGACGGCACATAGCGACGGTTCCGGTACGCTTCATCTGCTTGACGAGCTGCTTCTCGAATTTGGTGGAGCCCATCGCGCGACGCAATCCCCGCAGGTTCTCGTGGAGGAAGGAGGTGACGGTGAGCTCGAAATTCGTTTCCGCGTATTCCATCAGCTTGCCGAGCTCTTCGCGGGTGT
>CAJKZL010000267.1 GCA_905204385.1 uncultured Odoribacter sp.
GCCAAAAATAAAATTCTTGAAGGACTGAATGCTGACGGCACCGGGGTTAAGGCCTCTTTTGATGATGCCGGAAAATTATTGCCCGGCAGAGATCTCTGAACAGTGAAGGAATGTGGTTTGTACGGTCATTTATCTATCGAGTGAGCCATGAAAACAGTTGTCGATATACAGCATTGGAAACGGAAAGAAGAGTATTTGTTTTTCAGGACTTTCATCAATCCGATGATTTCCGTAACGGTTGAGGTCGATTGTTCGGTAGCTTACCGACAAGCCAAAAAGTACGGCTTCCCCGTTTCTTTGTATTGTATGCATGCCGCGGTTGTGGCAGCAAATCATATCGAGGAATTCCGCTATCGGCAGGAAAATGACAAGGTGATCCTGTATGACCGGGTCCATTTGTTTACTCCGATTCAGACAGGGGACGGCACTTACCGGTCGGTTTGGTTGCCGGCCGAAGAGGAGTGGGAGGATTTTTGGGAGATAGCCTGTCCCATCGTCGAGGCTGCTAAGCGCGGAGAAGGGAAAGCGCATAGCGAGACGGAACATGGAAGGAATATTCTTTTGATCAGTGTGAATCCATGGTATCGCTTTACCCACGTACAATTGGCTCTGCCCGCGAAGCCCCAGGAAAGTATTCCGATTTTTACCTTTGGAAAGATGGAAGAAAAAGATGGGAAAAGACAGATGCCTGTAGCACTTTCCGTCAATCATGGCTTTGTCAGCGGTTATCAGATCCATGAATATTTGAATGAATTTCAACGTCTTTTGGATAAAATAAATTGAATATGCCTCATATCAGATTGTCACGGAGGGAAGATTTGGAAACCCTTAGGTCTGTTTTTGATGCTGCCCGTCGGTTTATGAGAGCTACCGGAAACAAACAACAATGGGTGAACGGTTACCCTTCACGGGAACGGATAATGGACGATATCCGGAAAAAGCAAAGTTATGTCCTTGAAAATGACGAGGGACGGCTGGTGGCCACATTTTGCTTTTTTCAAGGGATAGAACCTAATTATTCGGTAATCCTCGATGGAAAATGGCTGAACGATTTGCCCTATGGGGTGATCCATCGCCTGGCTTCGGACGGAACACTGCCGAAGGTGGCCGATATCTGCATCGATTGGTGCTTTGCCGCCTGCCCCAATCTTCGGGTGGATACGCATAACGACAATACGGTGATGCAAAATATTTTGCGAAGAAAGGGGTTTGTGGAGTGTTGTTTGATCTTCGTAGAAGACGGCACCCCGAGGATTGCATTTCAGAAAACCCGATAAATCGGAATGTTTAGATGGAGAGAAGAAAATTTTATGTAATCGGCATAGCTGATAATCCGGAACGGCTGGAGGAAAAGGAAGTTTTAAAAGTGATAGGGAACCATCTGATTTTTTCCGGTGGAAAGCGGCATTATGAATTGGTGCGCGAACTTTTACCCGAAGGACATGCCTGGATAAATATTACTGTTCCTTTGGAGACGGTCTTCGAGCAATATAAGGCTTATGCCGAAATAGTTGTTTTTGCTTCAGGCGATCCGCTGTTTTTCGGTTTCGCCAATACGCTGAAAAAGCGTATGCCTGAAGCGGAAATACAGGTATTCCCCTATTTTAATTCCTTGCAAAGTCTGGCACATCGCATAGTGATGCCTTATCAGGATATGCATATGGTTTCGTTGACGGGGCGGCCCTGGCAGGAGTTCGACCGTAGTTTGATTGAAGGGCGCGAAAAAATCGGGGTGCTTACCGACCGGCAGCATACCCCTGCAACAATCGCCGGGAGAATGCTGGAGTACGGCTACTCAAATTACAAAATGACCGTTGGGGAATGTTTGGGAAATACCGGTGAGCGGGTTCGGACGATGGAATTGGAGCGGGCCTTGCAGGAGGAGTTTCTGTTTCCGAATTGCCTGATCCTCGAACGCATTGCGATGCGGGAACGACCTTTCGGCATTCCGGAAACTGAGTTTCACTTGTTGAACGGACGGACGAAAATGATAACAAAAATGCCGGTACGATTATTGGCGTTGAGCATGATGGAATTGCATAACCGTCGCAGTCTTTGGGATATCGGATTCTGTACCGGATCGATTTCTATTGAAGCCCGACTGCAGTTTCCGCATTTACACATCACCGCTTTTGAACAACGTCCGGAAGGAGAAGCTTTGATGGAACAGAATTGCCGAAAATTCGGAACACCGGGAATTACGGCTATAACCGGCGATTTTACCGGGATGGATTTGAGTGGTTTTCCAAAACCCGATGCGGTATTTGTCGGCGGACATGGTGGAAAATTAGAACGAATACTGGAGATTCTTTCTACCGTTTTAGAAAAAGACGGAATCGTGGTTTTCAATTCTGTTTCGCAAGAGAGCCTGGAGGCGTTTGAAAGATATGCCCCGGTGCATCGGCTAAGCATAGTGAATGCTCTCCGCATGGCGGTGGACGATCACAATCCGATCACTGTCATAAAAGCCGTATGCAAAGGATGAGTTGTTGCCGGACGCTACCCGTTTTATTATAATACAGCCTTAAACTCCAATATTTTCCGGTAAGTCTGGCCGGGCACCTCCACCGGATCTTGCCAGGTTTCCTGTACTGTAAAGTCGGTGTGAGTGATTTTTTGAATTTCCCAATACCGGGAGTTGTCTATATCGATGACCAGATCGAGTGTTAACGCCCATAAAAAATTGTATGACCATTCCTCCTCTGCTCCGTTGTCATAAATATATAAGACTTGGAGGGAACCATTGCCGTTGGATTCGAATGTCCAGGTTTCATAAATGTCCGTCGTGAGTTCCGTGAAACTCCTTTCCCATTTTTTGTCGGTCAGTTCTTCCCTGGTCTTCAGGTATGTGGGATGATTGTAGTCCGTTTCATCGGTGCATCCGCAGAAAACAGACAATATCCCTATAAAGAGAAAGATAATTTTAATAGGCTGCATTTTTCTTTTATTCGTAAAAATAAATAAATTCGGATAGATGCAATCCTAATTTAGTTGAAAATATCTTTTATTTCTCTAAAAATCAGCTATTTTGCAGAAGGTTGGAGATTTTATAGGTTATCTTTCCGTAAGATAAGCGGTAGCTCGGCAAAGTTCAAATAGATTTGATTTTGCATGATCTTTAGTAATAAGTGAAACCTTAATGGAAAAGAATATGGCTAAGCTGGAAACTGTATGGTTGGGAGACCAAAAATCAGAGGTGACCCATTTGCAATCGGGAGAAAAAATAATTACGGATGCTCCAAGTGATATTCAGGGGAAAGGCAGATATTTTTCTCCTACCGACCTGCTGGCTGCTTCGCTCGGAAGTTGCATTATGACGGGCATGGCGGCTTATGCTGAGGCGCATGGCATGGATTTGACCGGAACCCGGTTGATCACCGATAAGATCATGTCCGCCAATCCGAGGCGGGTCGGGGAAATTATCATCGATATTTATTTTACCGGCAGTTTTGATAAGAAGCAAAGAATGGTCCTGAAAAGGGTTGCTGAAACCTGCCCGGTTGGAAAATCCCTTTGTCCTGAGGTCAAGCAAACCGTCCGTTTTCATTTTACCCCTGCTTCAGAGACAGAAAATCAGGAGGAGTAACAGATTGCATCCATTGATGATAAGGAATTATATTTAACTCTGAAAAATTATGAGTGAAGAAGAAGTGAAAGATTTGGAAAAGAAAATACTCGATGGTATTGCTCTTGCCTATAAGAAACTTGTTGAGCAGAAAAAACGGGAAGACGGAGAACTTGTTTTTTTTCAAAACGGAGAGATCGTCGTTGTAAAAGCCCGGGACCTGCAAGATGCTGACACGGCAAGTTAGGGAGTACTGTTTCGAATGCTACCATTATACAGTTCAATGGGTCACACAATATGACCCATTGGAAAATTTTCTAATCACAATAAAAATCCCTTTTATCGCAATTTATAGGTTAAAAATGTGCAAGAGACTTAAACTTCAGCCCTATATCATTTAAACTTTACATCGCCTCCACTGCTGACATGGGATTTCGTTATTTTCGGATGGCCTTTACATACCAAATCGGCGCCGGAAGTGACCGAATAGGAGATATTTTCTTCTACATAGACCTCGGCGTCCGAACCCGACGTCAGGCTGATGTCGCATGTACGAACTTTCAAGGCCGATGCTGTGAGATCTGCGCCGGAAGTAATCGTTGCTTGCAATGCGGCGGCTTTCCCTTTCAGGGTGATGTCCGCTCCGCTAGTCAACGTCACTTGAATGTTCTCGGCGGTCAGTTCCATCGAAATGTCTCCGGCCGATGTCGCTTCCAGGCGGATGGTTTTTACATGGAACGGAGTAGTTCCGATGATCTCTGCAGCACTCGTAACCGACAGCATTTCGATGTTTTCCATTTTGACATAAACATTCGCCTCCCCGGAATTCCGTATTCGAATATCCGGTTTGAAGGCTACATTTAAAATTCCGTTGGAAACTGTAGTCTCGATATATTGAATCAGATTATCGGAAGCAGATACTTTTAATTTGTCGCTAAATCCCTTTTCGATATATACGTTAATCCCTTGCGAGGCATGAACGCTATGAAATTCTTTTACGGGACGTTCTTCGGAAATCATATTTCCCGAAGCGGAATGTATGGATTTATTTGTCGTCATCCGACAGGCAGAAAGACTGAACAAACAGGTACACAGACATAAAATAAAACATGTTTTTTTCATAGGACAAGGATATTAAAGAAGTTTAGTCGGTTGTTCATGTAGTTAAAATACAAATATAGTTTTTATTTTGAATGTTCGGCTACCGAACCTATAAAATTCGGTCATCCGTTGCCGGTTTTTCTGAATATGCCGGGGGCGGGCTGTTGGCCGTGGGTGTTTCACACCGATAGAAGCTGATGGCAAAAGAAGTTGATAAAGAATAGATAATTGTTTACTTTTGTCAGGGCTCCGGGGCTTGAAGAGAAGCCGGAGATGCCGCTCCTGGACATATTAGGGAAGGAAAGGGAGGAAAATAACCGCTAAGGATATAAATCGTAAACTATGTTTGATTATATACGTAAATCGTTGAGAACCGCAAAACATCATCCACGCTTGGGAGGGTTGGAGATTTTAAAATATATCGGGCCAGGACTGTTAGTGACAGTGGGATTTATCGATCCCGGAAACTGGGCGTCAAACTTAGCTGCCGGTGCTGATTTTGGCTATACCTTGTTGTGGATGGTT
>CAJKZL010000268.1 GCA_905204385.1 uncultured Odoribacter sp.
CAAGTACACTTTAGGATTTGGTGATACCTTGAAAATCAATCCGAAATGTATTTCTTTGGTGGATACCACTGAAATTGCCGGTTGGGACTGCCTTTGGAAAATCAGTCAGGGGAAGGTTATCGGTAACCAATTGAATCTGAGTTATGTGACAGATACTATCGGTAATTTTACAGCCTTTTTGCAAATTACAAATCCTCAAACCGGACTTAGTTATGTCAAGGAATTTTTATTGAATATCACTTCACCTTATAATATGGGTTGGATGATTCTTTCTAAGAGGCCGGACAAAACTGTATTGGATTTTGTTAGTCCTGAGACCCGGGAAATAGAAGGAGTAAAGCAACAGGTGTATAAACTCAGGGAGAATGTTTATGAGAAAGAAAATCCGGGTGAGATCCTGGAGGGGGAGCCTGTCGGGATATGTGAACATTGGTTGGGAAATGGCGATGGGGCAGAAGTGATGCTGATGCTGAACGGAGGGAAGGGCAGTCTGGAATTGAATGGAGAAAATATGATACGGGAAGTGTATACCCGGGATGAGTTTCTAAATGCAGACTGGCCATCGGCGGATTTTAAAATCCGGGATGCCTGGCATGGGAATTGGGGGAGTTATATTGTCAGTGAAAAGGGGGAGTTGTATGCCCGGAAAAACATTTCCAATGCAGCTTTTCAGGCAGGGAGTATATTGAATGTTCCGGTCTATTATACGAAAGGCCTGGATGTTACAACTATTATACCCTGCAATTCTTATGAATCGGGATTCTTGCTGATATTTGATCAGGCCAATAATCGGTTTTTGGGAATCAACGACGACAGCCGGTCTGCCGGAAAGATTTCTGAATTGGCACCCAAGGGAAACTGGCCGTCCGGTTACTTCCCTTTAAACGGTTTGGGGGAGGACAGGAAATTGGTGCATGCAGAATTTTTTGATTGTGATTATTATGGAGTCAGTGTATGTTGTTTTATTGAAGATACGGACGGACATATTTATGTACAGGAGTTCAGAACAGACGATGTGTTAGCGACCTGGGATATGAAAAAATATGAGATACCCGGAGGGATGCTGAATAAGGACAGTCAGATTTCTGTACTATCCCGCCTTCCTTATTTGTTTTTCTCCGGCGGAGCTGAAGGTAAAGAGCTGTTTTGTTTTGACCGTTCCCATCTTTCCCAGGAGCCTGTAAGGTTGGCCACCTTTCCGGATAAGATCAGTTCAGTGGCTTACAATTATGGGAAAAGCGGATATTACAATACAAATACTGAAGTGGCGGTGGGAACAGAAGGGGGAGAGTTTAAGGTACTGAAGATTTCTGACGGGATATGGTCAGGATCTCCGGAATGGATTTTTTCAGCCTCTGATTTGGGGGCTATCCGTGAGATACAATATAAGTTGAATTCAAGAATATGGTGGAATGAATATTAATTACAACAATAGGATGAGGATGATTGTACTGGGCGGGCTACTTTTAGTTGCACAATTAGTGGTGGCACAACCGGCAAATTTTAAACAATTGGCTCATTTTGAACAATTGATGCAAAGCTCGGTACACCGGAATAGCCTGAAAATATTTCCTCAATTTATCCGGAATACGGATTGTTTCTGGTATTCATTCCGTACAGATGAGGGAGAAAAATACTATTTTGTCAATCCCGACCGGAAAGAACACCGGCTGTTGTTTGATAATGCTTCTCTGCTGGAGAAAATCAGTCAGCTAACTGGTAAAGCATATGACGTCAGATTGCCCGGCATACAGAACCTGGAGTTCAGTCCGGATATGAAATCCTTTTATTTCTCTTACGATGGCTTGACATTAGAGTACATACCCGAAAAGAATAGTTTGATAAAAACAAACCGGAAAGCAGGAGGTATGGAATTTTATAGCTGGAAAAAGTATGCTCCTGATAGTTCCTGTTATGTGTATGCCCGGAATTATAATTTATTTATGCGGGGGAATCCGGAAAAAGGAAAGGATACTACTGAAGTTCAGTTGACTACTGGCGGGGAAAAGAATTTTTCCTATGCCAGTGAAGATGAGCCGGGTATAGAAACCGGGACTGCGGCAAAGTGGCTCGGGTGCGGGGAAAAGCTCTATGTGGTGCGGAGCGATTCCCGGAAAGTAATGGATAATTATCTGGTGAATGCTTTGGGGAAACGGCCGGAACTGATTACCTACAAAGATGAATTGGCTGGTGATCCCGCTGTGACCCAGTATTCCATAGAGATCATCGATGTGCATACCCGGGCTGTCACAACCATAAAAACAGAACATTGGCCTGACCAGTATGTTTCGGTATTGTATGCGGCTAAAACCGGCGACCGGCTTTACTTCGAGCGGATTAAGCGAACCTGGGACGAGATGGAGATTTGTGTAGCAGATACAAGGACCGGGGAAGTAAAAGTATTGATTCACGAAATCAGTAAACCTTATCTCAATTACCATGTCCGGGCTGCTCAGTTTCTCAATGACGGAGAGGAAATTATTTTCCGTTCTGAGCGTTCCGGCATGGGGCATTTCTATTTGTTCGACCGGAACGGAAAACTGAAGAAGGCAATTACATCCGGGGATTGGAATGTCGGGCAGTTGACCCGGGTGGATGAGAAACAACGGAAAATCTGGTTTCAGGGATATGGCCGGGAAAAGGATGAGGACCCGTGTAATGCTCATTTATATGAGACAGGACTGGATGGACAGGGGTTGAAATTGCTGACTCCGGGCAATGCTCATCATCGGTTGACCCTTTCTCCGACGGGAAAATATGTCGTGGATACTTATTCCCGTCCTGATCTGGAGCCTCGTTCCGTGGTATGGAATGCTGCCGGAAAGAAGGTGGTGGACCTGGCATGTCCGGATTTACACCGCCTTTACGAAGGAGGATGGAAACGGCCGGAGTGTTTCCGGGTTAAGGCAGCCGATGGAGTGACAGATCTGTATGGGGTAATGTGGAAACCTTTTGATTTTGATTCTACCCGGACCTATCCGGTGATTTCTTCTGTATATCCAGGTCCCCATACCGACTATGTTCCGAAATCTTTTGTGGTGGACTATGACTATAATACAAAATTGGCTCAATTGGGATTTGTGGTAGTAGCTGTTGGGCATCGGGGTGGTTCGCCTTTGAGGGGGAAGAAATATTTGAGTTTTGGTTATGGAAATTTCCGGGATCATGCTATTCTGGATGATAAGGCTGCTTTGGAACAGCTGGGGAATCGGTTCTCTTTTATAGATTTGTCCAGAGTTGGAATTTTCGGGCATTCCGGAGGAGGGTTTATGGCAGCCTCGGCATTGTTGGTCTATCCGGAATTTTATAAGGCGGGAGTGGCCTGTGCCGGGAATCATGATAATTATATGTATAATAAAGGCTGGGTTGAAATACATAGCGGAGTGCAGGAAGTCCGGAAAAAAGGGAAAGATCAGAATGGCAAAGCGGAGGAGACTATGGAGTATCGGGTAAGGGTGGCTACCAATATGGAGTTAGCCTCCCGGCTGAAAGGGCATTTGATGTTGGTTACCGGAGATATGGACCGGCAGGTTCATCCTGCACATACCCTGAAATTGGCTAATGCCTTGATTCAGGCCGGGAAGAAATTCGAATTGGTGATTCTTCCCGGAGCAGATCATGGCTATTCCGGAAAGAATAAAGCGTATTTTGAAAAAAAGATGTGGGATCATTTTGCCCGTTATTTGTTGAATGATGTGAGGAGCGAAGGTTGGGTGGATATGCAGGAATATCAAAAACAATAAAATAAATGAAAGTCGGATGTATTGTATGGTTCTGTCTGGGAATACTGATTTCCGGAGGAGTAAAGGGGCAGTTGCAAATTGTGGATACCATTGCTTATAATAGCTGGAAAAGGATAGAAAATCCACAACTTTCAGCTGACGGGAAATGGTTTCTTTACCGGGTTTCACTTTTTGAACCAGGAAACGAAAAACGGGAACCGGCTCCTTACCGGCTTCGGAATACATTTACCGGAAAAGAATATGTTTTTGAAAATGCTGAAAGTTTTCAATTTTTTGATCACGGGCGTTGGCTCATGTTCCGGAAATCCGCTCCGGCTCCGGAAAAACAAGATTCTGTAATATTATTCGACCTGAGCCGGGAGAAATATCATTTTCTGGACCGGGAAGTGAATGTTTATCCGGAGACAAATTTGATGATATGGCTTGAACCTTATGCCCAAGAGACCGGGATGAAAGGATTTTCCAAATTGAGATATCTGTATGCAGGTAGACAGGATACGGCGACTTTGGAAGGTATAGGAACTTACCGGTTGTATGAGGGGAGGCGGTCTCTGGTGTGTCTCCGGAAAGAAGGGAATCAGGAAGTCTTGTGTTACGGGCGCCTGGGAGGGAAATTACAAACGATAGCAGTATTCGGAGAGGATGGTATTGGAAATGCACCTGAAAGTTTTCGTTTGGAAGCTGGTAGTACCGGCGGAACTTTTCAGGTGGATGACACTTTAATTTATGGTTTTTCGCTTCAAAATAACAACTGCCGCGTCTTGTGTAATCTGAATGATTACCAACCTCCGGTGGGGTGCAGATGGGCAATAAACCGGTTACAGCTTCCGGCTCATCGGGCTTACGCTATTATTGAGGCTGTTCCGGAGGTAGCACACCGGATTGCGGAAAATAAAAAGGGAGGAAAGCCTTCTATTGAGCTGGAGTTATGGAAATGGGACGATGAGATTGTCCAAAGCAGGCAGCGTAAAAACCATTGCAAGTACAAGCGAAATCTGCCGCAATATATTCTTCGGTTTGACAGCCGGCAGCCGGATGAGGTATTGCCGGCTGGTTTTGATGCTTTGATTTTACCTCCCGGAAGTGATGATACTGTTGCTTTGGCTTTGGATAAACAACCTTATTGGAAAAGTGCAGACTGGAAAAGCAGTGAATATACGGATGTCTATGCTGTCAATATGATCAATGGACGGAGAAGTTTGATCCTCTCTACAACGATATGGCGGCCACTGTGGAGCCCTGACGGAAATGCGGCTTTGTTGTATGACAGTGAAGGGAAACACTGGTGTCTTTTTGATCCCCGGACCGGGAAATTGGCTGTTCCGGATGTGGGGTATCCGGTTTTTAATGAAATGCATGACCAGCCTTGCCCGGCAAATCCTTATGGACTGGCTGGCTGGACTCCTGCAGGGAATCCGGTGGTGTACGACCGCT
>CAJKZL010000269.1 GCA_905204385.1 uncultured Odoribacter sp.
AATCGGGATTTTCAGATCCTACGATCAAGGTATCTCCGGCCGGAAAATTAAATACGATAATATCGTTTCGTTTGATTTCAGTCGTCCCCGCAATCCGTTTGTAGGGCCATTGAATGGCTTCCGAATAAGCTTTTGTCTTTTGGGTAAAAGGCAGCGTATGGTGTGTGAAAGGAACGGCTAAAGGGGTATTAGGCAACTTAGGTCCGTAGGCTACTTTGCTGACAAACAGGTAATCACCCACCAACATACTCTTCTCCATAGAGGAAGTCGGAATCGTATAGGCTTCAAAAAAGAACATACGGATCAAGGTAGCTGCCACGACCGCAAAAATCAAAGCATCGATCCATTCAACCGTTTTGGTTTGTTTCTCTACGCCTTTCTTTTTCCAAAACGCCCAATGTACTTTCTTTGTGATGTAGATATCGAAAATCACCGGCACCAGGATCAACAACCACCAGCTCCCAACCCAATAAGCCCACAACAGGTAGATAATCAGGACAAGGCTGAATTTAAACCATTTATTCGTCAAAATATTTTTCATATGATAATTATTTTCCCCATTAAAATTTCAACATATCTTCCATTCCCAACACACCGTTTTTCCCTTTCAGAAATTCCGCCGCTAAAACCGCTCCGCGGGCAAACCCTTCGCGGGAAAGAGCCGAATGCCGGATTTCAATTTCGTCCACCTCCGATTTATAAGTCACAGCATGAATGCCGGGCACCTCGCCGATCCGCTTGGCAGATACAGGCAATACCCCTTTGGACGGTCGACCGCCGGAGTTCAGTTCCCATGAACGATAGCCCTCGTGATTTCCCAAAATCCCTTCGGCCAGGCTGATAGCCGTCCCGCTGGGAGCATCCAGCTTATGGATGTGATGGGTTTCTTCGATAAACACTTGATAATCGTCGAACCCGCTCATGATTTTTGCCAGATATTTATTCAACTGAAAGAAAATATTCACTCCTATGCTAAAGTTCGAAGCATAGAAAAATCCTCCCTCACGCTGCTGGCAATATTCCACCACTTCGTCCCATTTGTCGAGCCAGCCTGTGGTTCCGGAAACTACCGGCACCCCGTGGTCGAAACACCATTTGTAATTGTCTACGGCAACGGCAGGTACGGAAAATTCAATAGCGACGTCAGCCCTGGCCAACTGTTCGCCGGAAGTTGTCTTCCGGTTATTCTCATCAACAATCAACACAATTTCATGTCCCCGGTCAACGGCAAGCCTTTCGATCAGTTTCCCCATCTTGCCATATCCCAATAAAGCAATGCGCATAATCTTCGTATATTCGATTTACAGGCCCAAAGTTAACAATATTACTTCACTTTATAAGTAAAAGAATGAAGTATTTTTCCCGTAGTATCCTGCACCTCCAGACTCATGCTCCGACGGTCGGCCTGAATCCGTACCACTTCTCTGACCGAATTGATCAATACCGGAAAGGAACATTTCTCCTCTCCCGGCTGAATGTAGCGATAGTGATGCAAATGGCCGCAAAGCATAAGATCGATGCCCGCCTGATCCAACACCGGCACAAACAATTTTTGTGTATGAAGCGGACCATGCCACGTGCTCCCGAAAGGGGGTATATGGATCACCGCCACCCGGAACGGCGCCGAACGAAACTCTTCGCTCCCCACCACTTCCTTCAGCCACTCCGCCTGCTCTTCGCGGTAAAGATCGAAAGCTGCCGTCCCATGATACTCTATATCGCTGTCCGGCTTGTCTTCCCCTCCGTCCAAAACGATAAAAAAGACAGGACCCTGACGAAAACAATAATAAGGTTTCCCGGTATTCGTTGGAAAGTAATCCATAAAACGGGAAGCATAAACTCCCCGGCTTTCGTGATTCCCCCGGGAATAATAAAAAGGCACCCGGGCTGCAAAATACTTCACCGAGGTATTCATAAATCCATCGAAAATATCTTTCTCGGCATCCATGTGGCTCACCATATCGCCGTTAAACAGGACAAAATCGGTGCCCTCCTTTTCCGTATCCTTCAACAAAGCTGCCAATGCTTCATGATCGCCGTGAATATCGTTTACCACGGAAAACCGGATTTTCTCTTTGTCCGGGTCCAGCGTTGTAAAAAACAGTTCCCGCCGGTCAAGACCCGCAACCGTCGCCACATCCCCATACCACACCCGATAGGGCGCTTCTTCGCGGATTTCTTTCGAGAAAACGCGGTAACGGTAGGTCGTCCCCTTCTGCAAGCCGGTGACCTTAACTGTATGGACTGTACCGGTAACCTTTCGGCCCAGGTAAGTCTGGAAATACTGAGGCCGCTCCTCCGCATAGAAATTATTCCCGTCCTGAGGAGCGATTTCTACCCACGACTGAGCCTTTTTATTCGTCACCCATACCACCGAAGCTTCGGTTTCGCCCAACATTTGCACATAAGGACCATAAATCACCCGAATCCTTTCCTCTGCCGAAAAGCCTGCATGCCAGGAAAACAGCAGCAATAAAACAAGCCATTTTTTCATAAGTCTTATCATCAGCATATTATACATAAATACACATCATTGAAAATATCCTGCTAAGATGAGAAATTTTTTGTTGTTTTAAACGGCTTTTTCCGGCTTTTCGGCTCTGCCTCGCATTATTTCACCGCCTCCCGTCTATGCAGACAAAAAAGGGACTGTCTAACAATAAAAAGTTAGCGGTCCTCTTTTTTCTTTTCCTATATGATATTTTTCCGATTTCCTTCCTTATGCAACACTCAATACTCTGTCCTCCTCTAAAAAGGGATTTTTACCGTAATAAACAACTGCTTTCTGTACATTATCAGCCCCAAAGGCATATTTACCCCTGTAAGCCGCGATCTTTTTGATATTAAATCCGTAAAGTGTTTGACCTGATCGAACAGACAATCACAGCTGATAATACTTCCACTTTGGAGAGTGAACTCAGCGGAATAAGCAGTACAGAACTCCGGGAACGTCTGGCGCGTCTGACTTCCCGTTTGGCGTAGCTTCCCCCTGCTCCGATAAAGAAAGCCTGCCGGGAACTGGAAAATAAACTTTTGCCCAAGCTGCAGGAATATGAAGAAAAACTGGATATTCTGGATGAACGCAACAGTTACTCCAAGACGGACCACGACGCGACCTTTATGCGGATGAAGAAAGACCGTATGAAAAACGGGCAGCTCAAACCAGCCAATAACGTTCAAATATCGACAGAAAACCAAATTATTACCCACTTCGGCATTTATCAGCATTCGGGAGATACCGCATTACTGATTCCTTATCTGGAAAGTTTTAAACAGCGTTATGGTTTGAGTGACTTTTACTCACATACCGGTCACAGACTTCACTTTATCAGGCAGAAGACTGTCAGGACTGTCCGTTGAGAATGCAATGTTATAAAGCGAAAGGAAACAGAATGATTGAATTTAATCATAAGTTATTGGTATACAAAATAAGGACAAAAGAATTACTGATGAGCGAAGAAGGACTAAGGCACAGAAGTAAACGTCTCGTGGAAGTGGAAGCGGTATTCGGACAGCTTAAGAAAAACAAGATGTTTAACAAGTTCAGAATGAAAGGCTGTAAGAAAGTGGAAATTGAGTTTGGATTGCTTGCTATGGCACATAATTTACTTAAAATGATGAAAAACAGGGCGAAGCCCCCTGTTTTTTGCGTTTATTCAAAAAAGAGAATCATCCGACAGGAAATAATATTAAAAAGAGCGGCATAAAGAAAGAAAAAAGAGAAAGAAGAGAGAAAGGGAAAAAGAAAACTGACCGAAAAGTAAAATTTTCGGTCAGCCTCTTATTATGTGGATCTACTTCCCCAACCGCTCTTCCACAAAAGCCCGTAATTTTTCCGCCCGGATATTTTTGGCAAGTATCCGGTTGTCTTCATCGAGCACCAGTATATAGGGCACAGCATCCACATTATACAACTTCACCACCTCACCCTTCCAACCTTTCAGGTCGGACACGTGAATCCACGGCATACCATCTTTTTGAATGGCCTGCATCCAAGCTGCTTTGCGTTCGTCGAGCGATACGCTGATCACGATCAGTCCTTTGTCTTTGAAGTCCTCATATAACTTCACCATATTGGGATTCTCCATCCGGCAAGGTCCGCACCATGAAGCCCAGAAATCGACGATTTTCAATTTTCTTTTCACGCCGTACAGCGACACTTGCTCCCCATTGGGTGTCGGCAAGGTAAAATCCGGTGCTTTGGCAGCAATGCCCACCTGCTCTATTGCAGCGATGCGGGCAGCCAGGATACGTCCGGGGGCAGTTGTTTTCGCTTTCTCAGATAACGAAGCATACATTTGCTTCAAAGGAACCAGTGCATTTATACGCTCCATGCCGGCAGTCTGCAAATAAGCCGCCAGCACATTATCGGCATTCCGGCGGATGAGGGCCTCCAATTTGCTTTGTGCTTCCTGTTGCACTTTGTCGGCTTTTCCCTGCAACTCCTTTACCGTCTTGAAATGTTTCTGTTCACCGGCTTCCGCCATCTTCTGTTTCAAACCGCGTATTTCACTATTTGCCCGCTGAACGATAGCCTGATAGTCCAAATAAGTTTGCTGCAGCTTACCTCCGCGGATGTCGCCCTGCCCATTGCGGGTGAGAGTAGCGGTATAAATTTCTCCCGGTTCCAATATCATCACGAATCCCCCCTCATAGCCTTCCACAACAAGACGTGCCACTACCGGTTCCACCAATTCCCCTGCAAGGGAAAAAGTCTCTCCCGAAAATGTCGTACGAGCCAGTGTATCCGTCCCCTCAGGTGTCTGCGTCAGCACTAACAAATTCCCTTTATCGAGCTCGATTTTTCCCCCGATAGTAAACTGTTGACCACATACCGGCAAGGTTAAAAACAAGAAAGGAAATAAATATTTTATTGTATTTTCCATCATCATCTCCAATAAAAATCACGGAGAGTGCCCGAAGGCACTCCACCGCTCTATCTTACAAACCAATCCAAATCAATAGCTACGGCTACATGCCAGGTATTTTTGAGAAAACTCTCGGTCTCGGGAAGCAGATAAGCAAAATCGGCACGTATATGCCACAAATTCACACCGCATCCCACCGTGCCGTAACGCTGCATCCGGTTGTTTACCTCACCCCAATGGTAACAGCCACGCACAAATAT
>CAJKZL010000270.1 GCA_905204385.1 uncultured Odoribacter sp.
TGACTATTCCCACATCCGCCTGCAAACGGACAGCATTGACCGGTGTATAGTCCAGATAAAACTGATTCCGGACAGTAAAGCTCGTATTCCGGTCTTTGCTATTAAAAGTCGTATTATACATCGGATTCGGAATTGCCGCCTCTCTAAAGGAAGCATCCGGATCAATCCGGTACTGCAGATTCTTAAGTATTTCTCCATTCTCTCCATAAGGACGCAAATAGGGATTCAGACGGGTATATTCGCTGAAAGATCCCCAGGGAGAATTATCACCGAGTGAATTATCCACCCCAACTTTATTGCGGAGTAATATTTTTTTGAAACGATAACTCAAATCAAGCGCTCCGGTCTGGGTCTTACGGGTAGATCCCTTCATCACACCCGGAGAAAAATTTGCCCCGAAATACAATTTATACCTCAGAGCCCGGTCTCCTCCTTCCAAAGTTACCGTATGGCGGTGTTGTACTGAATTGCGCAAAGGTTGGGACATCCAATCTGTATTCACTCCGCGTTTCACCTCCCTCAGATAATTCTGATAGCGGATCACATACGAAATATCTTTATCTTCCGGATAATATCCCGCTTTTTTTTCAACCGACAGTTTTTCCTCTGCATTCATCAGATCATAAGCTGTCAGGTCCGGAATTTCCACTCTCACATTCCCTCCGTAACTAACCCTCAAAGCCCCCGCTACCGGTTCTTTAGTTTCAATTACGATGACCCCGTTCGCAGCTTTGGAACCATAAATTGCAGTCGCAGCAGCATCTTTGAGCAGAGTAATCGACTCCACCCGGTCAGGATCCAGATCGACCATTGTCTGCAGATCAATTTCAAACCCATCCAGAATCAACAAAGGCTGGTTAGGATAAGTAGAATAATCTCCCTGCAGCATCACCATATCCGTACTGGCATCCTGTACTCCGGCAGGTAAAGTAGCCTGTCCCCGCATCCGCAGATCCGGCAGACGATTCGGATCGGAACCCTTGGCAATATCCTCCATAATACGGAAACTGGGATCAACGATCGAAAGGGCTTTGGCTATATTAGTCGTACTGAATTTCTTCAGCTCTTCCCCTTTGACAGAGACAGCTGAACCTGTAAACCCTTCCTTTTGGCGGTTAAAAATACCGGTCACGACCACAGCCTGCATTTCCATCACCTCTTCTTCCATCTTTACTTTCAACTCCTCCTGGCCCGTATATTTAACCTCCATTGTTTTCATGCCGATAAAAGAAAAAGTAAGCACAACCTCCTGTGTTTCCGGAAATTCAAAACGGAAATTTCCGTCTATATCCGTGGAAACGCCGATTTTTGTCCCTTTCACCATCACTGTTACTCCCGGCAAAGGTTCCCCCTTTAAATCCGTTACCTGTCCTTTAATCACAACATTTTTCCGGGCTTGTTGCAGAGCCGTTTTTTTGATTATGATGGTCTTATCGACAATCGTGTAACTCAAATTAGTTCCGGCCAGACAATATTCCAGAATTTCTTCGACAGAGGCATTTTTAAATTTCAGATCTTTTCCGGAAATACCTGTCAAATCAACATCGCTGTATACAAAGCTAAAATCAGAGTTCCGCCGGATCTGATTGATCACCTCTTTCAGGCTTACATTCTTCAGGTTCATATCGAGACGCACCTGCTGAGAATAAACGCTGGCTTGAATCTGAAAGGTCAATAGTAGTAAAAAAATAAAAACTGCTTTCATCATCAAAAAATGAATGATTTTTCTACACCCCGGACCAGGGCATAAAGACTTTTTTTTCATAATTTTGTATTTAAGGTTCAACAAAGCTCATTTTCCGTTAGCAGCAGAAATGAGCATGAATTTCAGGGCAGTGTTAGCAGCACTGCTCTTTTATCATTTTACAATCACAGTATTCTTAGTCATGTCAAAATGTATTTTTCCGGTTTCCTGCATCAATTCCAGTACCTTTGAAAACTTTTCATGCTTCCGGATGTTCAGGGAGAAAGGTATTTCTTTGGCTGCCGGATTTGTATAAAAGACATCGAACGAATACCAACGCCCTAAATCAGCCAGAATTTGCTCCAACGGGCAATTATCAAATACGAGCCGTCCGTCTTTCCAGCCGACAAACAATTCCGGATTTACGGTCATCAAAATCAGAGAATCAGATTTTTTATAAAAAACAGCCTGTTCGGAAGGTTTTAAGGTCAACTGTTTTCCATCTGCCCTGACATTCACCTTCCCTGTTACCAGAGTTGTCATGACCTTTGTTTCGCTGGCATAAGCCCGGATTCCGAAAGAAGTCCCCAATACGTCCACCTGAACCTGTTTGGTTTCAACAATAAAAGGGCGCAAGGTATCCCGGCAAACCTCAAAATACGCTTCTCCCTCCAAAACAACTTTACGGGTATTGCCCATAAAATTGACCGGATATTTTAGTTTAGATTCGGCATTCAGAAAAATTCGTGTCCCATCAGAAAGTACTAAAGTATACTCTCCCCCTCTGGGAACCTCCAGAGTATGGCATTCTTCCTTTACAATATTCTCTGCAGTCTGATACTTCAAAGAATCATGGGAAACCTTCCAGCTCTGAGCAACACCTCCGGCAAAAGTCTCTTCCCTCAGATTTACCCGTGTCCCATCTGCCAATTCAAGGATAGCACAAGGCCGTCCCGGTTGAAAGGTCGTATTCACAGATTCTGTACTCCGTGTTTTATCGATTTGCAAGACATACAATATTCCACCGGCCAGTAATAAAGGCAACAACCACAGAGCAGCATAGCGGCGGAATAAAGTATAGACCTTCCTCTCTTTCCGGCAAGTCCGGGCACGAATCAGTTGCCATTCCTTTTCCTGCCCGTCCTCGCTTTTTACAAAACGGCGGAAACTTTCATTGAGATAAGCAGCAGACTGCATCCGCTGAAAAATTTCTTCATGAGATTCCGAAGTTTTCCGCCATATCTCCAATTCTTTTTGCTCTGTCTCTTTTAGTTCTCCTTTTAAAAAAAGTACGACCAGCCGGCTAATATGTTTTTCCTGTTGTAAATCCATAATGAGTTTGCTTGTTTACTATAGAACACGCTCCCCCTGATTTGGTGTAATAGGAAAATAAAACTTTTTTTGATTTTTTTAGATCGGTCACTAAAACGAATAAATCAGATACTTCAGTCCTTTTAATCAAGAAAACGATAGAATTAAAGCGGACAAAAAATATCTACCGTTTTCCTTATACAGACATCAAAAACATAAGAATATACTTCAAACGTTCTCTCATATAATGATTTGCATTATTTTTATGCTTCTTCACTGTATTTACTGTAATCTTCAATTTCTCAGCAATCTCCTCGTGTTTTTTCCCTTCCAGGCTCAGCCGGTACACTTCACGGCAAGCCGGAGGTAATTCATTGAAGACTTCGGACAATAATTCAAATATTTCAGCTTCCAGTATATGATCCAGAAAAGATTCTTTAGGCTCTTCCCGGTACACAACCTCTGCATAACGGGTTTTTACTCCCTGATGACGGATCATGTTCAGGCAGTTATTTCTGACTGAAGTATATAAAAAAGATTTCAGTGCATTCTCTGATTCGAAATCGGTACGCTTTTCCCACAAACTGACAAATACATCCTGGACGATGTCATCGATTACAGCATCATCATCCACATATTTCGCCGCGAAATAACGCAGAGCAGGTGTATGTTTTTCATATATAAAACGAAAAGCCTTCTCTTGACCACCGGCAAACTCCCGTATGATATGTTCTCCCAAAATTTTCAAATCAGACATTTTTCCAAAAGTATAAATAAATTCCGCATTTACTTATTTGTTTTGTACTTTTATGCCAAAGAAAAAAATCATGGAATTCACTGAGACATTAAAGAAAGCTCCATTGACCCGGGAAGACCTGATCACTTTACTGAATTGCCGGGGAGGGGAGGAAGAGGAATTATTTGCTTATTCCGGAGAGTTGCGCAACCGGACACTCGGGAATGGAGTGCACATGCGCGGGTTGATCGAAATTTCGAATATCTGCATTAAAGATTGCCTCTACTGTGGTATCCGGAAATCCAATTTACAGGCCGAACGCTACTTCCTGAGTGATGAGGAGATCGTTCAGGCTGCGGAGTTTGCCTACCGGAATCACTATGGTTCCATTGTTTTACAGGGAGGAGAACGGAATGATAAAGCTTTTGTACTCCGAATCGAAGAGCTGTTGAAAACCATTAAACAGAAAAGCCATCAGCAGCTCGGAATCACACTCTCCCTGGGGGAACAAACAGAAGAAACGTATCGCCGCTGGTATGAAGCCGGAGCCCATCGTTACCTTCTGCGTATAGAAACTTCCAATGAGAAGCTTTACCGGAAAATCCATCCTTGTAATTCCCTGCATGATTTTCACAACCGTCTTCACAGCATACGTCTGTTACAAAAATGCGGTTATCAGACCGGAACCGGAGTTATGATCGGGCTTCCTTTCCAGACCATTGAAGATCTGGCCGGCGATCTGTTATTCCTGAAATCCATGGATATCGACATGGTTGGGATGGGACCTTACCTGGAACATCGCGAAACCCCGCTCTGGGAGTACCGGCACGAATTACTTCCGCAGACAGAACGCCTGAGACTCGGATTGCACATGGTCAGTTGCCTGCGGATTCTGATGCCCGATATTAACATTGCAGCAACAACAGCACTGCAGGCCATCGATCCGGCGGGACGTGAAAAAGCGCTGGAAATCGGCGCCAATGTGATCATGCCCAACATTACTCCCCTGACCAACCGGGCCAATTATCAATTATACGAAAACAAACCGGGCATGGATGAAGGAGCCGAGGAATCTACCCGGAAACTCATAGAAAGTGTCCGCAGAAGCGGATGCGAGATACAGCTGAACACCTGGGGAGACTCACTGCACTTTCAGCGCAGAACAAAAAACAAAGAATAATCCTCAAGGCTATGCCGGAATCAGGGAGCGGAACGGCTCAAAGGCAGACAAGATAACCAATCCACCCAGAGCGGTGATGATTACCCCTGAAACACGATTAATCGTTATCAATACGCGCAGGCGGAACTTCTTCCGGAACACATTCACTAAAGTCGAAAGGGTATACCACAACAACCCAGCGCCCAGAATACCGCCGGCTAGAACGAACAAT
>CAJKZL010000271.1 GCA_905204385.1 uncultured Odoribacter sp.
GCCGTCAAACGCAGTTCGGAAGGTATGGAAACGAGTAATCAGGAAAAAACGAAAATGAAACGGAATGGTTTTGCTTTTTTCAGCTTTCTTGCGAGCTATATTTTCTGGATTCTCATTATGCTTCCCCTGATGACTGCCTTTATTATAGCTTCTTTGGCAGCATGGCCTTTTTGGGTCTGGGAGAGCCTGCATCAAAAAAAAGATTGTATAAAAACGCATGATGAAAGCAAATAATATTCTTTTCGTGCTTATGGTTTTCGGCTGGATTCTTGTTTCATGCAAAGAATCTGTAGAAAATAAGCGGCAAAGTACATTGACTGAAAACTTAGAAGCAAGACATACATTTGAATTGCCCGAAATACCGGTCGTGTATACGACAGATAAAAGCCGTAGTGATTTTTTGGCTATACATTACTGGGATCGGTTTGATTTTGAAGATACTGCACGATTCCGGAACGACGATGAAGTAGAACAGGCTTTTGCTAATTATCTGGAGGTGCTTACCTGGGTGAGTCCCGAAAAGGTGGCTGTTTCGGTCGATTCCCTGCTGCGGAAAGCCTGGCGGGCGGATAGACATCAGGAAGAAAAAAAGGCTTACGACTATTTTACCGGACAGTTGGAGCATTATTTGTATGAACCGAATTCTCCCGTGCGAAATGATGAATTGTATCTCATTGTGTTAAAGCGAATCCTCGGCCTGTCCGGCCTTGAACCGATTCGGAAGGTGCGGCCGGCATATCAATATGAAGAATTGATGTGCAACCGGCCAGGTACTTCAGCTAACCCTTTGTCTTATATCACCTGTACGGGACAGGCGGGGTCGCTTTATCACTTGAAGACTCCCTATGTATTGTTGTTTTTTTACGATCCGGATTGTCCGGCTTGCCAGCAAATGATGCCTTTGCTGTCGGAATCGCCCGTTATCCGGCAAATGCTCCGGAAAAAGGAATTGACACTACTGGCGCTGTATACGGACCGCAACACCGAATTATGGCGGGAGCATGTGGGAGAAATGCCCTCCGAATGGCTGCATGCCTACGACCGGGACGGGGAAGTCCGGCTGAAAGGCACTTACAGCCTCAGGGCTTTGCCTCAGTTGTATTTGCTGGATAAGGATAAAAAAGTATTGGTAAAAGACGGAATTTTCTCCCAGATCGAAAACGCCCTTATTCAGGCCGAAGCAAAAAAATAAGGCTATGAGAAATTTATACAAATTGAAAGGCCGGCCGGAAGAGACCGGGCAAACGGCCCCTGCCCTGGTTGCAGCCGGTTGTCGTTTCACGGGTGAAATCCGGGCGGAAGCGGATGTAGTGGTGGAAGGAGAACTCTCCGGCAAAATACAGGTGGGAGGACGATTGATCGTCCGGGCTGCCGGTACGGTACGATCTGAGGACGCAGAATGTCGGATTGCTGAAATTTTCGGTTTGTTCGAAGGAACTTTAGAAGTGACGGAGCATCTTACTATCCATGAAAAAGGACGAGTCTGGGGGAATATTAAAAAATTTCAATCGATACAGGAGGACATTTTGACGGGAACTGTGTATTTTTTTCAGAAGAGTGTCCTTTGACAAATAGTTGCCTGCCCATCGCTTCAGAGGAGAAGAATGTATCGGAGACGGAGCAATAGAAAATATAAAAAGGTAAAAATAGTATGATGAATGCATATAAAGGGATCGTTATTCTTGTGTTGATTTGCGTGCATGGTGGTCTGTTGGGACAAAGAAAAAGTGAACGATCACATTATTTGGGTGCGTATTATGGGATGTCCATCCCCTTATCAGGAAATTTCATGAAGCACATTTCTCCGGTTATGTTTTCAGCCGAATATACCTGGCATGTTTTGCCGTGGTTTACTGTCGGCGGTTATGTAGGATATTCCTCTGGAGAAGAAAAGGGACTTACCTCAGACAGGTACGAAGGGGATCTGGTAAACGGTTACACAGAACGACAAATATCCTTGCTCCGGTGCGGAATACCTTTTTATTTTTCTTTCCCCTCTGAATATAATCGATTGGAACCTTATATAAGGGTTGCAGGCGGGGTAAGCAATGTAACCTATAAAATCGAAGGTGATCAGATCAATCGTTCTTTTGTACGTCAATGGTCGGGTTTTACCGATTTAGGATTTGGCTGCCGCTTTTTTTTCAACGAGGAGCATTCATGGGGATTGGATTTTTGTGGTGCGTATAGGTGGAATCCTTCATCCTGGAAATTAATGAATGTCCAAAATAATCATTGTTTCGAACTTTCTCTGGGAATATTGATTAAACTTTCTCGTTGAAACAGAGGGACGGGGTGTTTGTATCATTGCGGCAGTACCAAGACAAAATGATACAAACACCCCGTCCCTCTGTTTCTTACTCCGGGCAGAAGCCGTTTTTATAAAACGAGTAGCTTTCCTTGATTGCTTCGGGTGTATCGGCCTGCAAGGCATACAGGATTTCCCTGCAAAATTCCAGTGGACCCGTGCCGTTGGCCGTTATGATATTTCCGTCACGGACAGCCTGTTCTTCGACGTAATGCGCTTCGCCTGTATAACGGTCCCCGGCATATTGCTTGAGGTAGGGGAGCGTGTTACTGGTATGCTTTACGTTGTTGAGAAAACCGTGCATGCCGAGGAAAACGGAAGCGTTGCAGATTCCGGCCACCAGTTTCTTTTCCTGTACGGCTTTTTCCACCAGCGGAACTAACGATGCGGCTTCCGGCGAGAACCATTTCGTACCGCCGATTAACACCAATCCCGCATAATCTTCCGGCAACTCTTCCGGACTGTAATCGGGCAGTACCCTCAATCCCCCGAGTGACATGATCGGCTCTTTACTCAGCGACAGATACTTTGCTTTATAGTTAACCGGGCTTCCGGGTTTTACCCCCAGATTCAGGCAGGTAGCGATATATGCCCCTTCCCAGTCGGCAAATTCATTTAATAACACGAAAATAACTTCTTTCATACATCTTTTAATTTAATAGGGCAGGCAGGTATGAGCCTGCTTCGTTTGCGGAAGCAAATATAGGGTTTATTTGTTACCCATACGGCCTGGCGTCAGTTTAATATTTTAAGTGACCCATGGGGACGTGTCTTTCGGGCTATTCTTGTTATCTTTGCCCGATGAATCAGCATGATATTACTCCCGAAGCATTATGGTCGAGACAGCAGATAAGCAGTCCCGATGTTGATTATGACCTGTGGGATGAGAAAAGGGAAGTCCTGCAGGAATTTGCCCGGCTAAGCGGCAGTTGTATTTTTACGGTGGATGTGTTTAAGAGGAGGTATGACTTTGCCTCGGAAAGCTTCTCTACGGTTTTTGGATTTCCTCCCGAACAAATCAGGAATATACGCGAACAGGGCGATTTGCTGGAAGAGCGGATTCATCCCGATGACCGGAAGGAACTGAGGGAATACCAGATGGAACATGGACAGTTTATCTATTCGCTTCCTGCCGCATGCCGGAATGATTACAGGCAGATATTCCAATTGCGGATGCTCGATGCAAAAGAGCAATATATCAATGTGGTAAGCCGGCATCAGGTTATCCAGACGGACCGGAACGGCAAAGCTTGGATGATTCTGGGGATGATGGAAATCTCCCCGGATCAGTTACCCGCCGCGCATGTGCGGCGCACCGTGGTGAATATCCGAACGAATGAAATGCTGACCTCTTTGCCTGTTCCGGTGGAAAAGCAGTTGACGAAGCGGGAAAAAGAGATTCTGGTATTGATCCGGCAGGGATATTTAAGTAAGGAAATTGCCGGCAAATTGAATCTGAGTATTTACACCGTCAATAATCACCGGAAAAACATACTGGCCAAGCTGAATGTCGACAATGCCATCGAAGCCGTAAATCTGACCGGCGGTTTCGGGGCGTTATAGCTTATGGGGGAAACGATAATATCACTCAAAACTCCCGTCAAAGCATTTGCTTTTCATTTCTCTATGAATGGGAGGGGAAAGATAAGTCCGTTGGTGGAGAATGATACAAATACCCCGTCCCTTTGTATCTCTTTACATCAGTGCCACGGGAGATTATAAAAAGGTGGATTATAGCGGCTTGTATATGCGGCTATGGGGAGAGATCAAGCGGCAGGGGCTTTTCTCGGCAGGTATCGAGCATCTGGCCTTGTATCACGATAGTCCCGAAATCACGGCAGCGGAGAATCTGAAATGCGATGTATGTATCCGCATTTGCAAACCTGCAGAGCCCAACGGAGATATAGGCGTGAAGACCATCGGCGGTGGACGTTTTGCCATGTTTATGTATATCGGTGAATATTCTAAGATAGGAGCTGCTTACGATAAAATTTATGGGGAGTTGCTTGCCAAAGGAGGTTTCGAGGCCCGGGGCAATTACTGTTTCGAAAAATATGTGAGCGATCCTCGCCGCACTACTCCCGAAAAGCTGAAAACGGAGATTTATATCCCGGTAGAGTAAACTTATAGTATGTCTTCTGCATACTCGATTTCCCAACTGCCGACGAGTTGCCCGAAACAATTGAATTCTTCGGGCAACTCCGCATTTTTACTTTCGCTTGTCAATGTTTTGAGAAAGTTTTGCATTCTTTAATTTTTCCGCTAATGTACATAATACCTGCTGCAAATACAAGGCATTATTGCCTGCATCGGAGGAGATTGCGAAAAGATCCCGCGAAGAAGCGTTGTGGGCCCTGTGTTTATGGAATTCAGGATCATTCTTTGGAATCTGACCGGATAAATGTAATTTTACCGGAAAAATGTGTGAGAACTGATGGCCGGATTTTTTTCTTCCCCTCCTGTTTGTGGGGCCGGTGGACGCGTATATTATCCGGGGGCGTCGGGAGGTGTGCTACGTGGTGGACATGCAGAAGCGAGCCCGCCAGATCATGAGCAGCATAGCCTACCGGAATTATGGGTCGTTGAAAGAGGCTCCGGGATTGCCGGAAGTAACGCAGCAGGGTGTTCCCCTGGTTTTCAGGAGACAGGCGGAAGAGGGTGAAAAAGAGAAATAGATAACAGAAATATAAATTACTTAATCATTACCGGATATGACAGTTATACTTTGGATTTTACAACTCATTGTTGCCATCATCGTAGTCATTTATCTCGTGTTAATGCTGATCCGGATCTTCGGGAACAACC
>CAJKZL010000272.1 GCA_905204385.1 uncultured Odoribacter sp.
TTCATCGGCGCCATAAATTCCTTTTTCCGATACGGCTTTCCCATCTTTCAACGTTATTTCGCCTCTTAACTCGTTATTCCGGTAAATGCTGATTTTGTTCGTTTCATAGCGGAATTCCTTCTCCACCTCGTTTTCTCCTCTAAAAATTTTTAACAGCTTGCCCTCCGAGTCGTAACTAAAGAGGTAAGTCGTTTCACTTTGACCTTCCTTCTCCACAATTTTGGAGACTTTTTTGGCCAGGACCGTAACTCCCGAACCTCCATTACCGGCTCCCTGTCCATTTCCCTGAGTATCGTCCTCATTGTCGTCGTCCGAACAAGCTGAAAAAGACAGCGTTAATCCTACTGCTGCCACCAGGCAGAACATCCATTTTAATAAAAAAGTTTTCATTGTTTAAAAGTTTAAAATTTAAAATCACTTATTAGATCATTATCATCTTTCTTATCGCTAAAACCGGAAACTCAGGTAAAACCGGACGCCGGAAACGGCAATTTTTACTTTCTCATTGACAGTGTTTCCCGCTTCGTCTTCCTCTCTGTCATATTTATACTCGGTATTTCCCCAACGGCTCTCTATCCCCAAGGAAATTACCTTATAGGAAACGGCTCCGCCTGCCACAAAGAACGAAGCATAATTGTAATAGAAATCATCAGAGTCATAATAACCGGAAAATGAAGGAGCATACCGGAAATAACCATTGATGTTCAATCCTTTCACGGGAGAAATGGTGATCGAAGGCCCTACGTGCATGGCTGCTTCCAGTTCATAAGCGTTATCCTTTTCAATTTCCGGATCGCCATTTACCTGATCATCCTCGTATTCTCTGGTATAAGTGGCAAAGTTCAGATCGAAGTGGGTCCAGTCGATACCGAATTTAATCAAACCGACGATCGGTTTTTTATGCAAATAATAAGTCCTGCCCCTGGTGATGGCGAAAGCATAGTCACTTTTCAGCGATTCACCCCAATCTTTTATCTTAAAAGTTTGGTTGCCATAGCAAAGATTGAAATACCTGGGTCGCACTCTCACGCTATTCTGAGCCCATGAAGCCTCCTGCCCTTCACTTGTTTCCTGAGCAGCCATACTTTGTAAGCCAAATACCACTCCCAATAAACAAATCAAAATTTTTCTCATATCCTTTTATAAGTTTTCGGTTTATAAAAATTAAATCAAAGGATATAACCCCTATGCTTTAACAAAATTAATCGTTCGTTTTTTTAGCCGGCGATTCCTCTGATGTTTTTACAAAAATACTCAAATTTTAATTCCTTCAAAACATTCTTAATCAATATTTATTACAGCAAAAGATTTTTCCCTTTTTCTTCTCAAAAGCATCCTGAATAAACGAACATTTTTATTGGAAAAACGCTAAAAAGTCACGAGAAATTTACAAAATTTCGTTGTTTAAAACCTTCTCCGATCCGGATTTCTACAAATTCCCAGCATTTTAAATATTCCTCTTTTTCTTTCTAAATTTTTTCCGTAGGTTTGCAGCCTGATTTTAATTTTAAATATCGGCATATAATATGTCTACTATTTTGAAAGTGTATGATTGAGAATTTGGTGATAGTAGAGTCCCCGGCATAAGCAAAGACCATAGAGAAATTTTTAGGGAAAGGGTATACCGTTAAATCCAGTTTCGGCCATATCCGCGATCTGGAAAAGAAAGACCTGGGAATCGACATAGAAAATAATTTTCAGCCTAAATATGAAATATCCTCCGATAAAAAGGCCATAGTAAAAGAACTGAGAGCTTTAGCCAAAGAAGCCCAAACCGTATGGCTCGCATCCGATGAGGACCGTGAAGGAGAAGCCATTGCCTGGCATTTGTATGAAGTTTTAAAGCTGAAGCCTGAAAATACAAAGCGGATTGTTTTCCATGAAATCACAAAAGACGCTATTTTGCATGCCATACAAAATCCCCGGGATATCGACAGACATCTGGTGGATGCTCAGCAAGCCCGCAGGGTGCTGGACCGTCTGGTAGGCTTTGAAGTGTCGCCGGTTCTCTGGAAAAAGGTAAAACCCTCGCTCTCTGCCGGCCGGGTACAATCGGTGGCTGTAAAATTGATTGTAGAGCGCGAGCGCGAAATCAATGCTTTTAAAGAACAACAATACTACCGGGTTACCGGATCTTTCGAGACTTCTTCGCAAGCGCAATTAAAAGCAGAAGCCCAGGAAAGGTTTAGCAGTAAATCCGATACGCTGGCCTATCTGGAAGCCTGCAAACAAGGTAGTTTCAGCGTTAAAAGCGTCGAGACAAAACCCACCGTGCGCAAGCCGGCCCCTCCTTTTACTACTTCCACGTTGCAACAGGAGGCTTCCCGGAAACTGGGATTTTCAGTGTCGCAAACCATGTCGGTAGCCCAAAAGCTTTATGAACACGGATTCATCACCTATATGCGTACCGACTCCGTAAACCTTTCGGACCTGGCTATTCGCACTGCGAAAGCCGTGATTTGTCAAACCTTAGGAGAGAAATATTCCAAACCCCGAAATTTTGCGACCAAAACCAAAGGCGCACAGGAAGCTCACGAAGCCATCCGTCCGACCTATATGGACAAGAGCGAAATAGAGGGCGACCGGAATGAAAAGCAACTTTACGAGCTGATCTATAAAAGAACGCTGGCCTCACAAATGGCGGATGCCGAGCTCGAAAGGACAAATATCGTCATCGGGCTTTCGAACCATGAGATTCCTTTTTTAGCCACGGGAGAGGTCATCGTATTCGACGGTTTCCTGAAAGTTTACATGGAATCGCACGACGAGGAAGCAGACGAGGAACACAAAGACCTGCTCCCCGCCATCGGTAAAGGCGATCCTTTGAACCGCATCCTGATATCGGCACAAGAACAATATACCCAGCATCCTCCCCGCTACACGGAAGCCAGTCTGGTGAAAAAAATGGAAGCTTTGGGGATAGGACGTCCTTCCACCTATGCTCCTACGATCACGACCATTCAAAACCGGGGCTATATCATCAAAGAATCCCGGGAAGGAGTGGAAAGAAAAATCGAACAAATCGAGCTGAAAGGAAATGAAATAAAGTCCCGGACAACCCCCAAAATATTCGGAGCCGAAAAGAAAAAACTTTTCCCCTCGGACTTGGGAATGGTGGTCACTGACTTCTTATCGGAGCATTTCACCAACATCATGGATTACAATTTCACGGCCGAAGCAGAAGAATCTCTCGACCACATTGCGGAGGGAGCCGTGCAATGGCAAAAAATGATCGGTGAATTTTACAGTCCGTTTCACGATACGGTCGAATCCACGCTGAAAAACTCCGAACGCAACAGTGGCCAGCGGATTCTGGGCACCGATCCCTCCAGTGGCGAAACGGTGAGTGTCCGCATCGGCCGGTTCGGACCTATGGCACAAATCGGAGAGGGTGAACAGGTACGCTATGCAGGCCTGCAGAAAGGCCAGCTCATGGAAACCATTACGCTGGAAGAAGCTTTGGCCCTGTTTAAATTTCCCCGCAAACTCGGAGAATACGAAGAGAAAGAAGTAAGCATCGGAATCGGCCGGTTCGGCCCCTACATTAAACACAATAACGCTTTTGTCTCTTTGAAAAAAGGCGAAGACGATCCGGGCACCATAACCCTGGAAACGGCAATCGCCCGCATAGAAGAAAAAAGAGAAAGCGACCGGAATAAACTGATCAAAACGTTCGACAACGGTGTACAGATCCTGAACGGCCGGTTCGGGCCCTATATTACCTATGAAAAAGTCAATTACAAAATTCCCAAGACTTTAAAAGCCGAAGAACTGAGCCTGGAAAAATGTATGGAACTGATTGCACAACAAGGTCCTAAGAAAAAAACGGTGAAAGGCAAAAAAACCACCACCGCCCCTAAAAAAGGGAAAGCTAAAAGCGACAAGTAAATCGGCCTACAGGCAAAGGGATGAAATGGATGACAAAGGGAGAATGAATAAAGGGAGAAATAATTTGCACAACATCACACTTTTATCTATCTTCGTACCCTTGAAAAAAAGAGCAAAACATAAAAAACATTAAATTTTTAATATAAATGGCAACATTACAAACAATCAGAAATCGTGGCGGACTACTTGTTAGTATTGTGATCGGTCTGGCATTAATCTCATTCATCGTAGGGGATGCTTTGTCTTCAGGAGCTAGCATATTCAACGGAAAGAAAAACCAGGTTGGAGAAATTGCAGGCGAAAGTATTTCGATCATGGATTTCCAGAATATGGTCGGCAACAATGAAGAGATCGTCAAAATGATGAATGGCGTGAGTGCTTTGAACGAGGAACAACAGACTATGCTGAGGAATAACACCTGGCAACAACTGGTGATGGAGAAACTGATGGAGACGGAGTATGAAGAACTCGGCCTGAATGTTAGCGGAGACGAATTATACGACATCTTATTAGGTGACAACATGAGTCCTGTGATCCGTCAATTTGCCGTAGATCCGAACACCGGGGTTGTAGACAAGGAACGCGCGAGACTGGTGATCAAACAATTTATCGATGCTCCTGCCAACACTCCCCAGAAAGCTTTCTGGCTGAACATGGAAAAAGAAAGCGCCAACAACCGTAAGCTGATGAAATATAATGCATTGCTGGCAAAATCCCTGTTTACGACAGATGAGCAGGCAAGAGAAAATGCTACAGAAAATGCTACGAAATCGGACATCAGTTACATTGTCAAAAACTACAGCACGATCGACGATTCCACCGTTTCGGTCAGCAACTCCGAAATCAAAGATTATTATAACAAAAATCAAAAAAGATTTCAGCAGGAAGAGGCCAGAAAAATCGTTTATGTCAATTTCGACATAGAAGCATCCGGCGATGATTATCTCGAAACCGAAAAAGCCGTTAGCGATTTGTTGAAAGAATTTGAAGAAACCAACGATCCTATCGATTTTGTAAACCTCTCGTCGGATCGGAAAGCCGATTACAGCTACTATAAAAAAGAAGAAATCACCAACGACAGTTTGGCCGAATTCCTTCTGAACAATCGTTCTGCTGTTTACGGACCTTATCTGGAAAACTATGACTACAAGATTACGCGCTTAGCTTCTGTGCGGATGCTGCCAGAATCAGTGCGTGCCAGCCATCT
>CAJKZL010000273.1 GCA_905204385.1 uncultured Odoribacter sp.
ACCGTTGGTTCTGCTTCTATTCATTGCTTTTTGAATTTAAACGCTCCTCCCTCAATTTTTCAGCCCTGCGCTCTTCTCTGTTTTTATTTTTAAACAAGTCTTTGAACTTGCGGAAATTTTTCCTCCAGACAATGCCGACTCCCGTTTGCGTCACTTCTCCGTCGAGCACACTCTCGTAATTAGAGTGCCGGAAAACCTTTACGTATAAGTTTCTCTTTTTGGTCAGCACATATTCGATCGATATATCATCCAGCAAATTATCCTGTATACTTTTTCTTTGATTTACGTTTGCATCCGTCGATATGCGTCCTCCGATTTTCACCCGGATCCTGTCGTTGAACAATTGACGGGAAAACTGATAGGTGACGTCCGTGCGCGTTGTATTCTCCTCCGTATTATGCGAATCGAAGCCCACCGTCAGTCCGGCTTTCTGGGTGTATTTATTCAACTCGTTCTCCACAAAGCTGTAAATGGCATTATTGGCCATATTGCTATTGCCCGATTTTGCCGCCCCAGGAGCCGTATACGTATTATAGATCAATAAATTCAGTGCCTGACGGGTGCGCTCTTCCTGTGAAAAAGTAGCCAACTGATTCTGAATGACCATATCGTTGGGAGCGGATAAATCAAAAGTAATATCGGGCCGCGTCAAAGTGTTCTGAATCCGGATAATGGCCTCGAAAGTCACCTGTCGCGTCTGCTCGCCGTCGTCTACATTCGCTTTCACCGACTCGGAAGCGGAAATGCTTAAAATCGGATTCGCCACGTTCCCGGTCCATTCGACATAACTGCCGCTACGGATGGAAAACTCTTTTTTACCCACAATGGGGACATTGTACACCACCGTTCCTCCAGTGAGGATATATTTCCCGGACAACACCATGCCGCTCTCGGGATTCATCGTCAACACCAGATTACCGCCCCCCTGAATATCCACATGGTTGCTTCCATCTTCGGAAAGGTCTACCCCAACACGCACCTGATCGCCGATCTCGACCAGCATGCGCAAAGCAAAGCTGCCGGGATCGATGCGGTTGGTGAGATCGTCCGGTTCATTCAGGGTTGAATCGCGGAAGGAGACGAAGCGGACCAGGTCGACACTCCGGTCGACCAACTGAGGATCGGAACTCCGCAAGGTATAAGTAATGGCCGTACGGTTCAATAAGTTCACACTCCCCGTCACGCTCAAAGCGGAAAAAGCACCGGAAATCCGGGAATCGATGTCCACATACGCTTTTCCGTAAATGAGCGAAACATCATTCTTTTTCACATTGACCACCTCGAAATTTCCGGCTTCTACGCTCAGGTTCATGCTCATCCGGTCGAAAGGAGTCAGGGTGATGTCTCCGTTGATCACCATATTGCTGTTGTTCGGAGCAATAAAACGATATCTTTTAAAAACGATCTGTCCATGCCGGATGGGCAATGCGGTAGTATCCAGCTTAAAGGTAGTCCCCAGCATCACCACATCGGCCTTTGCCCCCTCGAAGGCCAGTTTGCCGTTGATTTCAGGTTCATCCAGGGTGCCTCTGAAGTACACATTCCCTGTCAGGTCACCCGTAAGCTTCATCAAATCGGCTGGCATAAAGGCATTGGCAAGATACAAAGGCAAGGAGGGAATATCCATATCGATCATCAGATCGCGGTTTTGCTCGGAAGTTGCAAAACTTCCCCGCGCGACCACCCGGCGGATGCTGTCTATCCGGAGTTCGAAATCCACGGCATGCTGAGTAAAATTATTTCCCGCAGAATATTGCAGTCCCAGTTCCACCGTACCGATTCGCTGTTGTTCATAGCCCAATTCCACAATGTCGATATTTCCGTCCGCCCCCATGACTTTGTCCCGGGTGTAGAGATGCAAATTCGTGTTCAGCACTCCTGTAAGCTGCGGCATAAAAGGCACCGTCTGTGACAAAGCGGCCAGATCGAGCCCTTCGATCTCTATTTGCAAACGATCGTGCATACCATTCTCTTCAGGCAGTGACTGCAGGCTGATCAGCTTATCGAGATATGTCATTCTCAGATTCGCCCTGATGCGCCCATGCGGACCGATCACGATCCGGTTGTCCGGGTTGACAATCCAGCGGCTGTATCCCAGGATAGGGTTAATCGGAAACAGACTGGCAGTGATGGTGGTATCGCCGAACAGCAAATTCAACCCTAAATCGAAACCCGTCTTACCCGCTGCATCCTTTTGCTTGAGTTCCATCCGAAATCTATCGCCCTGCATCCTACCGGTGACATTCACGTTAAACAAACCCTTCCAGGCTTCCGACGAACTCCCTGCAGAAAAAGAATACATCAGGCTTTTCCCGGTTTGCCAGGCTCCTAACTGCACGGAGTCCAGGCGAACCGATCCGAAATAAGGAGCATTCGCTGCAACCCCCAAACGTATTCCGGAGCGTTTTCTCGAAACCACGTCTATCATTATGTTTTTAAAACCGATATTCCTCGACTTCAAAAATCCCGCCACAGCATTATCGCGGGCCCCTTCTATCTGCAGGCTGAAAGGAGGCAGATCCTCCCTCACCACTTCCATATCGACGTTACGGGTGCGAATCTGTTCGCCCAACATCTCCCCGATTTTTCCCGCACTACCGATAAAAGCATTCAAAGAAGTATCCGTTTCGAAATGCAGTTTCAAATCTCCGCTGCTCACTCCCAGAGTAGTGTTCGATAAATTGCTGGACATCTCCAGGTCCAGCTTGCCTAAATGATATTTTTTACGGGCATCGGCCATTTCAAGACCATCGAATTCGGCCAGCAAAGTATAATCGGATGCACTCCCGAGCGTTGCAGTGATATCCACTACCGCCCCGACCTGCAAAGGTTCCTTTACAAAATGCAGTTGTTCCAGATCTGCCACCCCAAGCTTACCGCTAAGCGTCGCCCTATAATCCTTTCCGATCGAATCGCCATGAAAGACGAGGTCCAGAGGTATAGCCGGATCCCCGCTCGTAAGGGAACCTTTCAGACTGGTGTGATTTAGTGTCGCTTCCAAAGCGACATCGCGGTAATCGTACCTCTGAAATTCCAATCCCCGGATACGGGCATCGAGCGACGCTTTCGCCCCCGCCCAGGTCAATCCCTGACCGTCCAGGCGGATGTCGGCCGTGACTATGCCCACAGAATCGGCAGGAAGAAAACGGTCCAACGGAAAATGATTCAAAGCGATATCCGCCTCGTAAGCCTCCTGCTGCGTATTATAAACAGCATCCAGGGAAAGGCATCCCTCACCGCAGCACAATCTGAGGAAAGAACTCAATGTGCCGTTTCGGGCCTGCAGGTTCAACTGCAAATCCAGATTGCGGGGTATAGAAATTCCTGCCTCTCCCAGATAATAACGGGCAAAAGCGATGTCCGGCATTTCTCCTCTCAAGGCCAATGAGCCCCTTATTTTCCGCGGATCCCGATAAGAAGAGACACTCCCGCTTCCCGTCAGTTTAAAGTTTCCCGGCATGGACAATAGCAACTGTCCGATTTGTATCCTTTTGCCGGTAACCGACAAGGCGGTATTCAGGTCTACCTGCCTATTGCGGATTTGTTCAGGAATGTCCGCGAAGTAGGGTACCACGTCCTGCAAGCCGATCCGGCCATTCAATACCACTGACAAGGGCACCCGCTGAAACAATTCCTGCATAGAGGTATCCGCACTGATTTCAGCACGCAACCAGCTATTGACCGTTCGGATAAAAACACCGCTTAGAGCCGTTTCTGCCGAATCCAGGGTAATCCCCGCCTGCATGGAAGTGATGGCAACCCCTCCCTGCTGTATGGCGGTTAAATCCTTTAAGCGGGCACGGACCACTGTTCCCCGGTTATAGACACTATCGATTTTCACGCCGATACCGGACAGCAGCAATTCTGTCGTTTTTCCCTGTCGATCGCCCATGCTGAATGCCCCGTTGTCCAATTGCAGGGCAGCCGCCTGTATCGTCCAGGGAACGGATCCTAAAGTATCCACAAGTTCCGTCTGTTCTTTTTTTAAGCTATCGGTATCGGCAGTGATGAGATTGCACCAGGCTCCGGTTATATGCAAAGAATCGGCATCCACCGATTGCCGGCCCAAGTCGACTTCTCCCTTTATCAATCGCCCCGCTTCCAGGCCTGCACCCAAAAAAGGCAAATCTGCTCCCTCCATGCGGTAGTTCAACTGCTGTAAACCGACATCCCCGACCGTAAACTTCCAGTTTAAGGGAGCAGTTGCCGCAGTATCCGCTTCCGGCTCTCCGGTTTTCAGATAGACGTCTCCTCCGCTCAAACGAATAAATTCCGCCTCCGCCAGATGTTTTTTCAGGTCCACCTCCCGGGCCCGCAATGCCGCTTCCTGTAAGCGGACACGCAACTCCATACCCGTAGAATCATTGGTAAGATTGAAATGAATGCGCTGAAGGTCCAGTTCATCGACACTCAGCCGTTGACGGAAAATTTGTCCCAGACCCACTTTCAAATGAAGCGAACCTACTGCGGCCAGGGTATCCGTTTCGGTCCGCCCGGCATATACATCCTTCAGCGTCAGATCGAGCGGAAACCCCAACCGGAATTGCTCCGCCCGAACGACGAGCCCGAAATGGCTGTTGACATAATCGAGAGCTTTATTCTTTAGGAGCCGCTGCACGGGAGGAAGATAAATCAAAAACACAAGGAACACCAGCAATAACAAAATTGCCAGGATAGTTCTCCCCAGGTATTTGAAAAATTTCCTCATGCAAATCAGCCTTTGATGGTTTATACGTTTTTTTAACTAATTGTTATACCCGAAGCCCGTAAATCTACCTAAAACTGAAAATTCTTTCCGCCCGGCTCAAAGTTTCAGGAGTGCCGAGATCCAGGAAAGGTCCGCTGTAAAAAAACATCCGCACCGGAAACCGCGCTGCCTGTCGTAAATACTCGTCCACCATTGAAAAGGCACCGCAGCCCGTCATATTTTGTAAAAAAGCGGCACTGACGATATGAATACCGCAAAAGCCGTAATTCAGAGAATTCCCGAACTCTTCGTCGACCTTTTTTTGTTCGCCCGTCAGGTTGTTTTCCCATCCCTTCAAACAACCGGCAGCGTTAAAGCGAAACCCTCTGCCCGGGGAAGCAGG
>CAJKZL010000274.1 GCA_905204385.1 uncultured Odoribacter sp.
GTCCCTGTCGGGTAGGAGTCCATACCCAGGCTGATAAATAATCGAAAAATTCTTCTGCAGTATAGGTATCCTTACTCTTCTCAGCCAGGAAAAACATATACTCGATCCGTCCGAAGATCTCACCGAATATACGGCCCATCAGCAGACTAGAAGGATCATTGGCTAAATCGGGATTGCGCAGGATTTGCCCCAATCCGAACTCTTTCTTATCTGTCAGCCAGCTCAGCATCAGATCAGTATATTTTTTCTGCTCAGCGCGTGTGGCAATGTTCATAGTAATCCCATCGCTACCATAATCGACCACCATACCTCCGATGTGCGACACCAGCATCCGGGCATAAGTGAAAATATTCTGCACCATGGCAAGACTGAGTTCCATCCGTTTTTTATAATTCAGGTCTCCGTCAGCACACCAGGATTCGATGTGTTTTAATGCATACCGGGTGTTTTTCATAAACTGTTTCATCGCCGTATAATGGTCATCGCTGATCAAACCCGAAATAACAGACGGATCGTACATCAAACGGTTTGCCGGTGCATAAGCACAATTGGGATTCCCCTTTTCGGCTGTTATCCAGCTATCCAGTACCGGCAATTCTTCTTCGGCAGTCTTTGCTTCAAAGACTGGCGCATAAAGCCATTTTATCGCGTAACGGTCGTACTCGCCCGGTCCTTTCGGAATCAGTCGTACTCCTTTTTCAACATCCTTCTCCTCTGCAATGTAATTGTATTCCAGATAATGCATAATAGATGGAGTCACTCCGTACTTCTGAGTAAAGGTTACAGACCGCAACGAATCCAGGGGAAAAGCACTGCCTACCTTATAATTGCTACTTAATCCCAGACATTTACCGGCAAGCTGGGTCATATAGGCTTTCATCAGTTCATACCGAAGTTCCGACGGGAAGGCACTATTGGTCCGGGCCCTGGCATCCGAGGCTATAGCAGCTCTTTTATAAGTGAATTCCAGAGTTTTCATCAATTCACAATTCATGACAATAGGAGTATTCAGGATTTCCCCACTCCGGATATCTGCCAATACGGTATGTTTCGCATATCCTTTCCACAACACAGAATACCAGATCATGCAATGCCGGACATCCATCGGGTCAAAGGAAGGATCATCCCGGGGATAAGCCTTCACCTGAATCACATCCTTGAAACCGATAGCTTCGAATGCTTCATTCCAGGCTTCCATACCGTCCTTCACTGCTTTCTGCCAATCGGCAGGAATCAAGGTATCCATATAAAACACGATAGGCTTACGGGGAGCGACTAATGTTCCGGCACGATAGGCCGCCGTGTCCGACGGTTCCAAACGCCAGCGCATCGCATAATTTTTACGCACAAATCCCTGTCCGGCATCGTCGATCCCGTTCATCGCCAGCATCATCGTCCCGATGCGCGAATCTGAATATCTCGGCCGCATAGGGGTCTCCGGCAACAACCACAAAATCCGGTCGGACAACACATCGATGGGCCGGTTTCTCTGGATATTCACCGCTCCCAGCATATTATAATCCGTAAAATAGTGAAAGTCGGCTGTCACCACAAGCTGATCCGTCCGCGACTTCACTGTTTTCAGTTTGCTCATATCCGCCTGCAACCTGTAATTACGCTGATTATATCCCCCAAAGGCATTGCTTCCTCCAGCGTCAAACGGACTGGTATATTCCGTATGATCCATAAACAGTTTCGTCATGTCTACCACAACGGCACTGCTATCCGGAGTATAAGCCAGAATTTTCAGCGTTTGCCAGACACCGGGGGTATTGGCAGCCTGCAGAGCTCCCCCGATATTCTCCTCTTCACTGTCATTCAACAAAAGCGGTTCTCTTTTCAACCGGATCAGCAAAGCAGAATCCCGGCGGCTAAAGTTCAGATAAAGATAATTATTCAATTGACCCACAATTCCTTCACCGACATCACTGATTTCATGAATTCCCGTTGTAAACATAAACTCTCTTCCCAACAATCTACAGGGAAATTCGACATACACTTTTTCTTTTCCGCGTTCCCGGACAGCATGGATGGTCATCAATCCTCCCTTTGAACTGTCAACCTTTTTACCCCTGAAAAGCCTATTGTATGCCTGTTCCCCGGCAGTAGTCTGCATTACCGGGGCAGGTTGTTTTTGTTTACTCCGGCGCTGCGCCATCCCTGAAGATTGAAAAAACAGCAACAATAGAAAACAGCATATCCACACAAACACAACTCTGTATTTCATATCTTTCATTTTATTTCTCATTAAACATCCGGTTGAGTTTGAAGATCATCAGCCGGTAATAATCCCGGGTGTCACCGGAACCTGTAGAAGCTTTTTCTTTCATCAGCCGTTCTATTTTGCGGAGTAAGCTATAATAGTAATAATCTACGGGATAACTTCCCGGAGACAATTGAGGTTCCCCAAAACCCATAAATTCTTCCTGTCCGGCATAGGATTCTGAGACGATTTCCCTGTTCGAAAACATTCCGGCCATATTTTCGGGAATATCCCCATAGTCTGCGCGGCTATTGGCTTTCACAACATCCGGTATTTCCACCCGGCAGGCAAAAGCCTTGGTGGAAGCACTGATGTCTGTTCCCTTCATTCCCTTCCGATTCATCGCTGCCGAACGGTAAAGCTGATCGATAAACTTCATCTGCAATTTTTTCTCCACATCACTCAACGTCTTTCCCTGCATCGTCGGACGCATAAAATGGCGGTAAAGATCGTCCATATACAACTTTCGGGTATAGGCATCCTTCCCGGCTTTTTCTTCACAGATCACCACATTTCCCAACGCTTTCATCAAGGCATTGAAAAGGGCATCCTCCAACTGTCCTGAAATGTTTCCGACTATAGGGTATCCCCGTTGCAGACTCATTGAATTAATCCACGACAGATCATCCAGTTGGTCCAGTAAAAACTGAACAGATTGCCTCTGTTTCTCCCGTGCTACCGGTTCATAAGCCGGCAAAGCATCGCCGTCGTAACGCTGATTCAGATAAATTCCTCCGATATTCAGGGCCACATGATTCAGATAACGGAAATACTGATAAACAATCTCATTATAAATACGCTGGCGGAAAGCATAATCCTTATCCTCCCCATTTGTCCATTCATCCAGGTGTTTCATAATATATTTCAGGTTCTTCACCCCATACGCAGCGGCTTTGACCGCATCATCCCCCAAATCTTCTTCCACAGAAGAAGGGTCGATGCGCAGCCCGATCTGTTGTTTTCCGTAACGGTAGACCGGATCGCCCGATTTTTCTGTAATCCAGCGGTCCAGCACTATTACTTCCTCCTGCGGAGTTTTCGCATCCAACAAAGGAGTATACAGCCATTTAATGGCATAATAATCATACAATCCCAAATCGGGAGGTGTCAGTTTCACCCCTCTTTCCTTATCTCCCGGTTGGGCAACATAATTATTCCGGGCATAATCCATAATAGAGTAAGTGGTCCCATGCTTTTGTGTAAACGAAGGCGACCGCAGGGAATCCACCGGAATAGCCGCCGAGGCCGACATATTATGCATCAGGGCAAGCGTATGTCCCACTTCGTGTGCGACGACATACCGTAAACCTTCTCCCAATATTTCATCGGTGAGATGCACACCCCTGACCTCCGGGTCGGCAGCCGCCGTCTGTATCAACCGCCAGCTTTGCAGCATATCCACAATATTATGATAGATATAAACGGTAGCATGTATAATTTCACCGGTGCGGGGGTCCACAACCGGCATCCCCATTGCATTGGCAACAGCCGTCGGACAATACCGGACACAGGTATATTTAAAATTTTCCGGATCGAATTCCGGGTCATCTTTCGGAAAATCCCGGGCAATAATGGCATTTTTAAAACCGATTTTTTCAAATGCTTTTTGCCAGATCTCGATTCCCGATTTGATATAAGCCTTCCATGCTTCCGGGAATTTATCATCCACATAATAAACGACAGGCTGTTTCGGTTCCACCAGTTCTCCTCTGCGATAGGCTTCCTCATCGCGGGGTTCAAGCCGGCGCCTCCAGGCATACATCAAGGGTTCGGTCCCGATACCGGGTTCAAAATGGATCATCCGCTGCGAGAACACCCCGATCCGGTAATCCGCCAGCCGCGGGCGCATGGGGTTCTCAGGCAACAAATGAATGCTACGGGTCATCAATGCCGTGAAAGGACGTTTACTGACATACGGACGCTTTTCTTTGGCACCGCGTACACTCACCGAATAAGACAACAGGCTGCGGATACTCACATTATCCCGGAAAGCCTTTATCCCTTCAAGCATCGAATTTTCCCGGCTGAAACTCTTGTCCAGTTGCCGCTGTCCCCCGGCCAAAGCCGGGGAATGCGGGTAAAATGGATCCAGATACTCCTTATCGCTGACAAAAAAATTGGTCATATCGATCACGACAGCAGAGCTATCCGGATTGTAAGCCAGCACTTTATACTTCTCCAATATGGGAGCTTTCATATTCAATGCCAGCCGTTGTTCAATATTTTTATCACCGGTGATACAAATACTGTTGGCACCGCTCAGCATATTTACTGCCGAATCGGCCAATGAGAAAATGACATGTACTGCCGGATGAGGAATTTCACCGACATTACCGAAACGGTTATCCGAAATTTCACTGACTGTGGAAGCTATCAGCATGTCCTTATTCATCTCCTTCAGAGGAAACTCGACATACAGTTTCCCCTCCACCTTATGCAAAGTCAGTAAACCTTTTACCGTTTCAGCTTTTTTCCCGGCGAATAAACGCTCATAAGGGGTTTGCCGGCGTGCTTGCGGTTGAGCCACCGTTTCCGGCTGTTTTTTGTTTTTTCTTTTCCATATTCCTTCTGCACCGGAAGCCATCAAAGCCCCCTCACCCAGCAAAGAAATTACTAATACTAAAATAAATGTCTTCATTCTCATTATTATATCATCCTTCATTTTATTCTTCTCCCAATATAGAAGCATACTTGGGTAAATCCACCCGGTAATTTTCAATCATATATTTCACAACAATATCATATTTCAGGTTTATGATCTCATGACCTTTCCGGACCAGCGGATCTTCGGCATCCTACG
>CAJKZL010000275.1 GCA_905204385.1 uncultured Odoribacter sp.
ACAATCGTTTATCGTTCATGAAGTGACCGAAGGGCACTCATCGTTACATTAATGTTGGAAATTGTTCCAAAATTAATCGAACGTTTTTGGGGTATGTATGATTCTGATTTGGATGTGATCGAGGAGATGAGGAAAGGGAAGCTACAAGCTTTTCGGGAGTTATACGTACGTTATTCGGATATGATCTATCGGCATATTTTGGCACGTGTAAATTCTTCTTTTGATGCCGACGATATTTTTCAGGACTTTTTTATAAAACTTTGGGAGAAACGGGAAAGTTTCCGGGTAACTACCAATGTAAAGGCTTATCTTTTAGTGGCGCTCCGACACCATATCTTAAATACTATCAAAGAGCAGCAAATCCGCCGGAAATATCAGGAAGCTTCTGCGGCTACTACAGACGAAGCCGACGATTATACCTGGGTGAAAATATCGTCCGATGATTTAAAGTTGCGTTTGAGGGAAGTGGTGGAGAAATTCCCTCCCCGTCTGAAAACGGTGTATATCCTCAGCCGCGAACAAAACCTGTCGGTCCGTGAAATAGCCGAAAGACTTGCCGTTTCTGAACAAACCGTCAAAAATCAATTGACGGAAATACTTCGAAGATTAAAAAATGAGATGAAAAATAAAAATTTTATACTTTTCATATAGTACTACCTATCTTCCGGATTTGTCTTAATAGAAAGAGACAAATTTTATGGAAACTCATCATCTGAAGGTCTTATTGAAAAAATACCGGGAGAACCGCTGTACTCCGGACGAGATGGCGGAACTGACGGATTGGTACGATCGGTTTGACGGTGAAGCCGACAAAATAGCGCCTGTTCCTGAAGAGAAACTGGAGACGCTCTACCGGCAGATTACACAGAATATCGTTCGGCAGAATAGTGAACGCCGTATTTATGTGCGGACCCGGAAATTGTTTGCTGTTGCAGTTGTAGTGTTGTTACTGCTGGGTACAGGACTGTATTTCACTTTTCATTTCGGTATGCCCGCAAGCGGAGAAATGATCGCTCCGGGTCGTTATCAGGCAGAGTTGATTTTGAGCGACGGTTCCTCTCTGGCTTTGGACAGCACAACGACAGTGACCGAAACAAACGGGGCCCTGATTAAGGAACAGTCTCAGGCTGTTCTGGATTATTCCCGTTTGACTACGCAGAAGCCTGGAACCATGAATACGATAAAGGTTCCTCTGGGCGGAGAATATAGTGTGATCCTTTCGGATGGAAGTCAGGTGTGGCTCAATTCCGGTTCCAGTTTAAAATATCCAGTGGTCTTCGATGAAAATAATAGAGAGGTATTTTTGACAGGAGAAGGATTTTTTAAGGTCACTCCTTCGGCTGTTCCTTTTTGGGTGAAAACAACCCGCTTGGACGTGAAAGTGTTGGGCACTTCGTTTAACGTATCGGCTTATGAGGAAGACGGAAAGATAAGTACGGCTTTGGTATCGGGCAGCATTGAAGTATCCGGAGAACATTTTTCCCAAGCGTATCGGATCACTCCGGGACATATTCTTACCTATTCGAAAAATAGCGGAGAGGTATCGGTGGCGGAATGCGATACAGAAATTTATACTTCCTGGTTGCTGGGTGAGTTTAAATTCAGGGATATGAGGCTCGGAGATATCATGAAAAAACTGAACCGCTGGTATAATTGTACCATTATATATGACGATCCGGCATTGCAGGAATTGCGTTTCAGCGGTGCTGCCGAAAAAGACCGCCCTGTCTATTATTTGCTGGATATGATAGAAACGATTACAGACGTGCGTTTTGAGATTGCAGGAGGACAAATCTTTGTTAAGCATAAATAAAGACAGGGAGCTCTCACCCTCCCTGTCCGATCATAAACTTTCATAACTGAAGCCATGGTAGACCTTTAGTTATGAGTATTACTAAATCTAACCTCAAATTTATGGAAAAAAAACGTAAAACTAAAATGCTGAGAGACATGAGAAATCTCTTGCTCTTTATTTTGCTTTCGGCTTCGAGCGTTTGGGCGAAAAATGGGTTGGCCCAGGAGACGCATCTGACGTTGGAACTGAAGAATGTTGCTTTGGAACAAGTGTTTGAAGAAATTCGCCGGCAAGGTCGGGTCGAGTTTATTTATAATACGGGAGTGGTCGATGTAAATGAGAAGGTGTCTGTCAGTAAGCATAATTGTCCTCTTTCCGAAATTTTGAACGAAGTATTGGGTGATAAATACGTTTATCTGATACAGGATCGGTATATAATGATCCGGCAAAAAGAAGCGGCTATTCCTCAGAAACAGGCGAAAATCAAAGAGTTAAAAGGAAGGGTGCAGGATATCCATGGAGAACCCTTGCCTGGGGTTACGGTTGTGATAAAAGGGTCTACTCACGGAGTTTCTACCGACCAGAACGGAGAATTTAAGCTGATGACTACCGAAGGTATTGTTCCGGTATTAAGGTTTTCTTTTGTCGGTATGACAACGGTAGAGAAGGTCTGGGATGATAAGAATGTGGTGGTGACGATGAATGAAGATGTCACTATGCTCGAAGAAGCAACAGTGACGACCGGATATCAGGTGATCGACCGTAAGCGGATGACCGGAGCCGTGGAGACGGTTACAGCGAAGAGCATCGAGAATCGGGGATATGCTTCGGTGGGTGACGTATTGCGTGGCGCCTTGGCCGGAGTGAGTACCCGTAATATTTCCGGTAAACCGGGTGCATTGCCGGAAATAAGGGTACGGGGATTGAATTCTTTGCATGGGGATATGAACCCGATTTGGATTGTCGACGGGGTACGCTTTTATGGTAATCTGAATGACCTGTCACCTGAAGATATCCAGAGCATAACCGTATTGAAAGATGCTGCAGCCGCTGCCATTTACGGATCCGAAGCTGCCAACGGAGTGATTGTCGTGACCCTTAAACGCGGACAGAATGGAAATGCTTCTATCCGTATCAATTCCAATTTTTCTTTTGATGTGGCTCCGAAAAATAAACTGGATCTGATGAATTCGGAAGAGAAGATTGCTTTTGAAAGGAGTCTGTATGAAGATTTCCCCAATCAGCATTCCGGAGGAAGGGTATTCAATCTTTTAAAGTGGGCGGATATCGGTAAAATATCCCGGGAAGAAGCTGAAACGGAAATCCAGCGCCTGAGTAAAATCAATACCGATTGGTATGACGTGATTTTCCGGACCGCTTTTTCACACAATCATAATATTTCGCTTTCCGGCGGAAATGACAGAACCAATTACTATCTCTCCTTGAATTTTCAGCGGACCGAGGGAATTATACCGACAAATGTATATACCAATTGGGGCGGGTCGATCCGGGTGTCGCACAATTTTAATCCCAGATTGAAAATCAGTTTCGACCTCACTTCTAAAATCCGTAAGGATAAAGATTCTGAATCTTCCGTGAATCCTATTCGTTATGCGACTTATGCCAATCCTTACGAGCAGCCCTATGATGAGGAGGGAAATCTGGAATACGACCGTTCTTATGCTTCCGAACTGAGTTCGTTAAAGGATGGTTATAAATACGATTTCAATATCCTGGACGAGATGCGTAGGAATACTTCTATCACGAGTGCCTATGATAATATGATGTCGCTCAAATTTGAAGTAAAAATTTTGCCCGGCTTGAAATTTACGACGATGGGCAGCGTTTATAACAGTTCTACGAATAATGAGAGGATTCTGGATCCCGGTTCGTATACCAATAAGATGGCGGCCTGGGTCGGAGGAGCTTACAACGAACTTCCGGATGAATTGAATAAAGGTACCCTGAGCGAATCGGACGGTCGCACGATGGGATTAAGCTGGAGGAATAATCTGGAATATACGAAGGCAGTCCAGGAGAAACATTTTATGACCCTTTTCCTGGGGCATGAGGTGGGAGAACATAAAGGCCGGAGCAATTTCGCCAGTTACCCGGAATATGATCCGGAAAAAGGCTTGATCGGCGTACCCGAAGTGGACGGATGGGAATATATGGCTTCGCGGATCAAGAATTTGCTGGACGTATCGGAGAGTCAAAGCCGGAACGTGTCTTTTTTTGCTTCCGGTTCTTATAGTTTTATGGATCGTTATGTGGTGGCCGGGAGTATCCGTTTGGACGGGGCTGATATTATCGGTACGGAGAACCGTTTTTCGCCTCTGTGGAATGCCAGTTTGAAATATAATCTGCATAACGAAAATTTCCTGAAGGAAAGAGAGTGGCTGAATGAGCTGGCTTTTCGCTTTTCTTACGGATATACCGGGAGTATCGATAAAAATGCCCTGCCTTTCGGCGTGATGACTTTTTTGACTACCGATGAATATTATGGAGAAAATATTCCCACAGTGATCACTCCTAAAAATCCCTCCGTGAAATGGCAGAAAAAACAGGACCGTAGTTGGGGGTTTGATGTGGCTTTATGGCAATATAAGGTAAGGGCAACGGTGAATTATTATAATAATGTGACCCGGGATTTGCTCGACCAGAGGAATCTGCCGATTTCTGTTGGCGTGAACAATGTGAAATGTAATATTTCCTCCATACGGAATTATGGCTGGGAGTTTTCGTTTTCAACACGTATGGGCAAGGACGACGGTCTTTCCTGGCATGCTTCTTTGAATATGGCGGTGAACAAAAGTAAAGTACTTGAGTCTTATTATAAAAGCAGGGAAGCTCTTCCTATTTATGCCGATTCGACCGAACCGGTGGAAGGCGAAAGTACCCATTCCTGGATTGGCTATCGTTTTGCAGGCATAGATCCGCGGACGGGACATACCCTGGCTTTTGTGGATAATAGCAACAGGGAAACGCCTATCGGTTTTCAGCGGGAAGATGGTAGCTGGGTGCTCGATATGGACGATGCAAATACTTCCGAAAAACGAATATATCAGAATTTGGGAAATAGTTATCCGCCGGTTTCCGGTGGTTTCAACGCCGGAGTGTCGTGGAAGGGAATATCCCTGGATGCCAGCTTTTCTTTTATGGCGAGACATAAAATTCCTTCGTCTTATTTTGCTTCTTCCGGAGGCGGGTCGTTTTCCTCATCCTATCAGAATATGTTTCGCAAGGAAGCTTCCC
>CAJKZL010000276.1 GCA_905204385.1 uncultured Odoribacter sp.
AAATACCGATTACATGGTAATTGTCACCATACCGCTGATTTAAATAATAACCTGCCGACTCCTCGGACACAGGAATAATCGTATTGACTTTGTTGAAATGACACCAATGCCCGATAATCAATGCCTGCTTATCCGCAGGCAACAGAGAATCCACCCAGCCTATGATATTTTCCTTCATGATCCGGTCCCTACCCCCCAGCATTCCCACTGCCACCCGGCGGTTCTCTTCCTGGACCGACAATTGCTTCAAGGCCTGGTTCAACCAGTAAACATCCATCTCTTCCCACCCCTGAAGCAAAGCTTTATTCCCGGACAACTCCCGTCTGGCCTCACCGATGTTTCCCTCCCGGATCAGCTTCATCCAGTTTTTATACCACCCATCGTCCCCTTTTCCGGACGCACATGCTAAAAACCGGCGCAGATAGCCAGTCTCCCACGTCATCCGGTCGATTCCTATGACATAAACCTTTTCTGCATGCAAGCGGTTATATGCCCTCACCTTATTTAGAAAAGCAAGAAAAGGGTCCGGCCTGAACAATGTTTTTTCCATATAACCCTTTATTTCCTCTTCGCTGATTCCGGTATTTCCCTGGATATACAGATTATACATCAGCCCTAAATCATAGGGCAATTCCAGAAGCACCAGCCGGCAACCGCCCCCGTCGATCAACAAATCCGCCAGCGCTGTTTCCGCTTCGCCTATCGATGCATATCCATGCACCGTTTCCGCCAAGGCCACTATTCTTTTGTTTTTCACTTCCGCTACGACACTACCGGGCCACGGTCCTGAATACTCCAAATCCTGGTCCTGCAAAGCGGTGGTTGCCCCGCTCCAGTCTATCTCCTTGTCATCCCCCAGTATCCGCATACACCCGAGGTTAAAAACAGACGCTTTTTGCCAGTCATCGTCCCCTTCTGCACAGATTTCCACCCCACAAAACCGAACCTCCCGGGCAGGCAGCTTTAGCATACATTTATTCCATTCTCCGCTGCCCACGATTTCCACCGAATCTTTGCGCAGCAAATTCTCCTTTGCATCCCGGCTGGTCACCTTCAGCCAGCCCCGGCGAATGTCCCGACCTCTGGCCGTCAACTCAAAAGTAAGCTGCCGATAGTCGCCGGAAAGATACATTTGCTGGCTCAGACCGGCCAAAAAGTGAAAATAGAAGCGGCTGCCCGGCTCGATTTCCCTGGAACGAAAACTCAACGGGAATGCCCCATTCACGGGGTTCAGGGAATCGGCAAAACAGACACACCCGCCCTCCCCGGATACAAACTGCACCACACTCCAGGGAAAGTCCATACTTGTCCAGCGCCGGAATATCAAATCGTAAAGGTCATCCTTCACCTGCGCCTGCACTCCCCAGAAGGTCAGACAGAGCAACAAACAATAGAAATTTTTCATCCATAAACATTTTCAGTTGGCAATCCGGAACACCTTCAGAGGTTACCCCCGACAACCTCTTTCTTTCCATAAAAGTTACCCATGAACTTTTCCCTCCCGGCGCAAAAATCAGTACACCGACATAATTTTGACCTACCGGACATCTCCGGAACGGCTTTATTTATCGACCCTCTTTGGGAGAGGATTAAAATTCACGGTCTTCAAACTATCCTGATACAACATATTTCCTAAACTATCATATACGGTAAAAACCCAGCTATCGCGCACTTTTACGATTTTATGTCCTGCTTTGAGTCTGCTCATGCCGGGCCTTTGAACAAAATACCAATTCGTTCCGACCTTTATATTCCAATTTTTCGGTTGCCGTTCTATCTGTTTCACCTCCCCGATGATCGCGGACTTATAATAATCCCGGTTGGGAAAGGGAAAGAATATTCCTACAGCAAAAAGAACCATAAAGATCACTCCCGCTTTCATATAGGCATAGGCCCAATTTATAGGTATAATCTTTAGAATGCGATTATACCAATAATTATAATTTGCCCGAAAGAAATCCGTTATTCCCATGGCTCACTCTGTAAATCCATTTTCAAATTCCCACTTTCCATTTGCCAGACCTCATTCCCCACCGCTTCGGCATTTCCCCGAAAACCGCTCCTCTGTTCGCCTATACCGCCCCCACAACTACCACCAGGATCGATACAGACATCCAGCCTCCTCTATCCTTTCCTCCCACCGGGAAAGACCTCCGCACCTGGAATAAACAGCAACGGGATATGGCTGCTCAGGATGTTAAATATACAGATTTTTTTTAAGCTGGAATTAGAAATCATCGAAAATATTCCGATCCGCATCCCGGCTATAAAAAACGAGCGCAAGTAACGATGAGGACCTTCGGTCCAAAGTAACGATAAATGAAAATTTAAATTAAAGAAAAACAATGAATGACAGACGATAATTCACCCGGCGGACGCTTTTCTAAAAGCCGTATGAACGGCAAGGCTAAAGCATAAACATTCTCTTAGAAAAGTCTGATTAAAGATAAGGTAAAGATAAGATAAAATTAAAAATAGATAAATTTAACATCAGGATGAATAGGATTAAACCTATTTTTTCATATATTTAATCCATGCTTTGGAGCAGCTTTTGTAGAAACATTCAATATCCATGTTTTATGGCCATCGGAAAATCAACCTTATTCGGAACGCTCAGCGGAAGTCTGGGAAACATCATCGTCTATACGGTAGGCGGACAAATGAGGGTCAGGACAAAACCCGGGCACTACCGCGATCAGAAAAGTCCGGCACAACTGGCACAGCGCCGTAAGATCTGCCAAATAGCGGAACTCTACGCCCAACTCTCTCCCCAGTTGCTTGCCTATTGGAAACAACTCACGACAGGCACGACACTCAGCAGCTACAACCTCTTCATGCGCGCCAACATCAAAAACCTCGACGAGCAGGGGGAAATATCCGATATCCGTCGGTTCAGGATTTGCGACGGCGTCCTGCCGCTACCTCCTTCGGTCCGCAGCGAAATGACCCCGGCCGGCACCATCCGCATCGCATGGGACACTTCGACGGCGGAAAAACAGGCCGCCCCCTCGGACAAGCTCCATATTGCGGCTTATTTGAAACTAAAGGACAAAAATGACAGGCTGATGATTCTCGCAGAAACGCAAATCATGCGCAAAATGGGAGAGTATGAATATGTACTACCGGAAAGCATCGGTCCGGAGGCTCACTTTTTTCTTTTCTTTAAAAGCAGCCTCACCAACGACATCACTCCTGCCGCCTATCTGGGAAGCATAAAGTAAGCGGCGGAAATATTTCCCGCTTCTCCCCGCTCAGGGATTCAGCAGGTCCTTACAAAAATAGCCCAGAATATTATCGATCATCGCCGCATAGTTTTGCGCCTTCCGGTTTTCCGGATTCAGGCGCATTACGGCATTAAAACGGTTCAAGGCCTCGGTCATCCGCCCTCCGGCATACAACAATTCCCCCAAGAGCAACAACAGGGCTTCATCCTCCCCGTTCTGCCGCAAATATTCCTCCGCTTTCCGGATGGCCTCTTCCCGCTTTCCGGCATCGGCCAATGCTTTTATTTCTTTTTCCATCGTTATTCCTGATCGGTCCACCGACTTTTTTCCTACTTCGGCAAACACATTGTTTGTATAGAAAGTTTCCTGATACTCCCCACAAAAATAACATATTCTTCACGCATAGCCAACGTCTTTTGCTTATAGCTGCACTTTAATCACCAATTCCTGCCGGTTGCCGGCATAGTCTTCAGCAAAAATACGCACCTCGTTGAGCTGACCGCGCCGGAAAACGGGTTCATTCAGGCTGCATTGGAGCAAATTCACCCGGGGATCGTAAGCAAACAGGCACCATTGCCCGTTGACTTCGCCGCGGTAAACCGCTATTCCCGACAAATCGTCTTTGATCCGGAAACGCAAAGTGCGGTCCGGGAATTTTCCCAACCAGGAAATGACAGGAGCCTGGGAGTCCTCTACCACCGTATAACGGTTCAGATAGCCGACTGCGGCTTCCAGGCCGGCGGAAGTACGCCGGGCCGCCACCGGAAATTTCCGGCCGGCGGCATTCATCTCGCAAAGTACCGACTGCCGGGAAAAATCTCCCGCCAGAAAAAGACGTCCTTTCTTAAACAAAGGGATCTCCGTCTCCGACAATACGTAGATATTTCCGCCCGTCACGGTGTCCTGCTCCATCCTCAGCGATTTCCGGACACTGCTGAAGAGCGAGCAGGAATCCAACTCCAGCCGGCAACCGGGAAGCTCCAACACATGGGGCCGGTCGTAGCTCAGCAGCTCATCCGGAGCATATTCCGGAACCGATGGTGCCTGCCCTTTCAGCCGCAGACGGACCACGCTCCGGTTTCCGTTGATATCTTCCAGACGGATCGTCACCTTCACCAGACTATCGGGCATCACCCGCACATATCCTTTATTACGGCTGCGCACTCCCGGAAACCGATCCTGATAGTTCCCGAAACACCGGTACACCGTCTCTTTCTTTTTATAACGGTCAAAGTCTTTGATATCATTGATGAAACATTTGTCGTCAAAAGCACAGGAATCCATTTTCAGCGAATATAAAGTGTCCTCACCGGCCTCTACGGTCAAGCGGTAAACCCCCAATTTATTCCACGATCCATTCATATAATCCGTCACGTATACCCCTATTCCGGTCAGACCCCCGGGCACGCTCAACTGTCCTGCCGACCAGATGCTTTCGCCCTGGTTCTGCAGCGGACACCGGCGATAAAAGCGCTCGACGCCATGTTCATCGATAGCATAAAGATAAACGGCACGCACCACCGGAGGACGGGTATCGCGGACAGTATAATAAAGCAAGGGGTTGACGGGATGTTCCGTCCGGGTAGTCCGGATCTCGAAGTGTAAATGAGGCCCACCGGACGATCCGCTATTTCCGCTATAAGCGATGGTATCCCCCTGACGGAAATAAATTCCCCGGGAACTGAAATCCTCGTCGATCTTAAAACTCTCCTGCCGGTATTGCAGTTCGCGCACCTGCTCTTCCACCCGGGGAACGAATTGTTTCAAATGCCCGTACACCGAGGTAGTGCCGTCGGCATGTCCGATGTATAAAGCAC
>CAJKZL010000277.1 GCA_905204385.1 uncultured Odoribacter sp.
GATTTAAAGATTTCCCGGTATAAATGAGCCTCTCAATATACGATAAATTTCATAAACCTGCAATCGTTTTCAGTTTTTCGATATCGAGCAGTTTTATTTTTCGCCCTTTGGAATCTACCAATCCCGCCGTTTTATAATCGGAGAGCAGACGGATGACTGTTTCGGTTGCCGTTCCGACAAAGTTACTCAGGTCCTCGCTGGTGATATGCAATTTGAGCGGTCCATCGTTTTCCAGTCCGAAATCTTCCGCCATCAACAGCAAAATTTCGGCCAGACGCTGCCTGACCGATTTTTGAGCGACGTCCCTGATGTATCGGTTGGAATCTCCTAATTCCTTGCAGGCTATCAAAACCATATCGTAGGCGAATCCGGTACTGTTTTTTAATAAGTTTAATAAAACGTAATCCGGAATATAACAAAGGATACAGTCTGTTAAAGTCTCGATGGAAGTACAGGCCGGCTCCTGGCAAATGATGGAACGGAAGCCGAAAAGATCCCCTTCTTTGTCGAATTTGACAATTTGTTCTTTACCTTCCTGTCCCGTCTGATAGATTTTGATGATGCCGCTGTAAATAAAATAGCACCCTTTTATACGGGTTCCTTCGGAGTAAAGCAGTTCTCCTTTTTTATAATAGCGGATAGAGTCGGGATGTTCTATAAGTGTTTTAATTTCTTCATCGGTAAGGTTGCTGAAAGTATGCTTCAGTTTTTTACAACATAATTCAGCAGCCGGAAGAGCCACTGGAATATCGGAATGATTTTCTTTTTTCATATTTGTTTTTCATTGCAATTATGTGGCCTTTTCCCAGGCATGGGGAGTGCCTGCCGGCTTGCTTTCTTCGGATGCAGTCTTCGAGGAAGCCGGCTTGTTTTTTAAAACATGATTTATGCAGCGGACGATTCCTTGTTTATCGAAACCACATTCAGCATATAACTGTTGCTGGGTGCCGTGTTCGACAAAATAGTCGGGAACTCCCAGTCGGACAAGGGTTGTGGAGTAACGGTGGTCGCTTATAAATTCGGCTACGGCGCTTCCTAGTCCACCCGTCACCGTCCCGTCTTCCAGGGTAATGACGTAAGGGAATTTTCGTAAGATCCGGTGAAGCAATTCTTCGTCTATCGGTTTTAAAAAGCGCATATCGTAGAGAGCGACCGAATAGTTGTCTATTTCGTGAATAGCTTTAAGCGCCTCATGTCCGATGGCTCCTAAGGAAAGTATGGCGAGATCTTTCCCTTCGGCCAGGCATCTTCCTTTGCCGATTTCAAGCCGGCGGAAAGGGGTATGCCAGTCTTGCAGGTATCCATTGCCCCGGGGGTATCGGATCGAGAAAGGCCCCTGGTCCGGCAGTTGGGCGGTATACATCATGTTGCGCAGTTCCTCTTCATCCCATGGTGCAGCTATGGTTATATTGGGGATGCAGCGGAAATACGCTAAATCGTAGACTCCGTGATGAGTGGCTCCGTCCGAACCGACGAACCCGGCTCTGTCGAGGCAAAAAACCACGTTGAGGTTCTGCAATGCAACGTCGTGTATGACTTGATCATAAGCTCTTTGCATAAAGGAAGAGTAGATGTTGCAGAAGGGGATAAAGCCTTTGGCTGCCAATCCTGCCGAAAAGGTTACGGCATGTTGTTCCGCAATGCCTACATCAAAACATCTTTCCGGCATTTCGTGCATCATGATGTTCAGGGAGCAGCCTGTGGGCATAGCAGGAGTGATTCCGATGATTTTGGAATTTTCCTTGGCCAGTTCCAGTATCGTATTTCCGAAGACATCCTGGAATTTGGCCGGAACATTGGCATTCTGTTCCTTGATCCGTTCGCCGGTCTCTTTGTTGAATTTTCCGGGGGCATGCCAAATGGTCTGATTGGTTTCGGCTTCTTTAAAGCCTTTGCCCTTTACCGTGATACAGTGGAGTACCTTGGGTCCCCTGATATTTTTGAGATCTTTAAAAATTTTGATCAGATGATTGATATCGTGACCGTCTACGGGTCCGAAATAACGCAGACCCATAGCCTCGAACAGATTACTCCTTTTCAGCAGCATCGATTTGATGCTGTTGTCGATGTTCTGGATAAAATTCCTCATACCGGGGCTGATTCTGTTCAGCTTTCCCAATACGTTCCAGACGTCTTGCTTTACCTTATTATAGGCTTTTGAAGTACTGATGTCGAGCAGATATTCGTTGATCCCTCCGATATTGGGATCGATGGCCATATTATTGTCGTTCAGTACGACAAGTAAGTTTGAATTGTACACTCCGGCATTGTTGAGGGCTTCGAAAGCCAGGCCCCCCGTCATGGATCCGTCGCCGATCACTGCCACGCTCTGACGTTCTTCTTCTCCATTCAGCCGGGCGGCGATAGCCATTCCCAAAGCTGCAGAAATGGAGGTAGAGGAATGACCGGTGCCGAAAGAATCGTATTCGCTTTCCGACATTTTAGGGAAGCCGCTTATCCCTCCGTAGAGTCTTTTACTTTTAAATTGCTCTTTACGCCCGGTCAGAATCTTATGCGCATAAGATTGGTGCCCCACATCCCAAACCAGATTGTCGTACGGGGTATTAAAGACGTAATGGAGAGCGACTGTCAGTTCCACCACTCCCAGGCTGGAGCCTAAATGTCCCGGATTTTCCGCACAATCGTCGATGATTTTCTGCCGGATTTCCTGACAGAGTTGGTGCAGCGAATCTTCGGGAATTTTCTTCAGATCTTCAGGTGTATTTATGCTATCGAGTATACTCATAAGCCTTAGTAGACTACGGTTCCGATTTTCTCTCCTTCCATTAGTTTTTTCAAATTGCCTTCTTTATCCATGTTGAATACAACGATGGGAAGGTTGTTTTCCTTGCACATGGTGGTGGCAGTCAGGTCCATGACCTTCAATCCTTTGTGGTAAATCTCATCATAGGTGATCCGGTCGTATTTTGTTGCTGACGGGTCTTTTTCGGGGTCGGCGGTATAGATGCCGTCTACCCTGGTGCCTTTCAGCATGGCGTCTGCTTCGATTTCGATGGCCCGGAGACTGCTTCCCGTATCGGTTGTAAAATAAGGGTTCCCGGTTCCGGCACTGAAGATCGTGACATATCCGTTTTCCAAGTATTCCACGGCTTTTGCTTTAGAATAGAATTCTCCGATAGGTTCCATGCGGATAGCTGTCAGCACTTTGTTCCGGCAATTTTCGTTGTCCAGGGCAGAACTTAATGCCAGGCTGTTGATCACGGTAGCCAGCATGCCCATGCTGTCGCCTTTTACGCGGTCGAAGCCTTTGTTCGTACCGCTCAGTCCCCGGAAAATATTACCTCCGCCGATGACAATGCCGATTTGTACCCCGAGGTCGGCTATTTCCTTAATTTGGCGTGCATAACTTTCTACCCGCTGGACATCGATTCCGTACTTTTGATTGCCCATCAAAGACTCACCACTCAGTTTTAAAAGAATTCTATTATATTTCATCGTTTTATTGATTTTAGATAAACAAAATTAGCCGATTCCAGTATAAATATTAAGAACGGGAAAAAATCATTTTTAGTTTTTAAAAAGTAGAACAAAGCTAAAAAAAATTTGCCGGAAACTAAAGATGAAGTTGTTTTAAATATTCGAGGTGTAGGAATTGTTTTGGCTTGATATTTGTAATATATAATAAATTTTATACTTTCGTGACCCCTTTGACGTGATGTCTTTCACGTTATTATTGAATGATGAGCTATGAATAAAACAGCAAATTACCGTTTGACGATAGTCGTTCCCGTGTACAATGAAGAAGGAAATATGCAGCGGTTGGAAAAGGAGTTGGGGGATTTCCTGAAAGTGGCTAAAGTTCCAGCCTGTGTACTTTTTGTCAACGACGGTTCCCAAGATCAAAGCGGTCCGCTATCGAGAGAGATTTGCGGACGGCAATCTGATTTTTACTACCTGGAGCTGGCCCGGAACGGAGGGTTGAGCGCTGCTATGAAAGCGGGGATCGACCATACCGAATCGGAGTTTGTGGGCTATATCGATGCAGACTTGCAGACCTCGCCCGAAGATTTTAATTTATTGCTGGATCATGTGGAGCAATATGAGATGGTAATGGGCATCAGGACCGGAAGGAAAGACAGTTTTGTCAAAAACATGTCTTCCCGGATAGCCAATGGCTTCCGGCGGTCGATGACTCACGACGGAGTAGAAGATACCGGTTGTCCTTTGAAAATCCTAAGAACCGATTACGCCAAACGGATTCCGTTTTTTACCGGAATGCATCGCTTTTTACCGGCGTTGATTCAATTGCAGCATGGAAAAGTAAAACAAATTCCGGTGCGTCATTTTCCGCGTATGGCCGGAAAATCGAAATATAATTTGCGGAATCGCCTGGTAGGGCCTTTTAAGGATTGTTTTGCCTATCGGTGGATGAAGAAAAGGTATATCGATTACCAGGTAGCCGAATCGGATCTCTGATGCGGAAGGTCTTTAGAATTTTCCTTAAATAGCTTCCCACCGTAAATGAGTTATGCCGGAGAGGTACAATTCGTTTATCCTGTTTTGTTTTTAAATTAAGAGCATTTTACGAACATTTACTCTTGTAAGGGTTTTGATGTTATCCTATTTTTGTCGATGCTAATAGGCCTGAAGAAGTGTAATTGCTCTGATTGAAGTATGAAACCGAACAAAGATTTTCCGTCCAAAATATTGTTGTATTGTCTGGTCATTTTGTATTTCTCCGGTTTATTGATCGGGGAAGAAAGCTGGGGCTTAAGTGTGTCTGAAAAAGTCATCACTTCGGTCCTGTTTGTTGCGTTTTTGTTGTTTATCCCTAAAGCGAAACATTTTTGGATTCTGATTAAAGAATAGGATTCCAAACGGGAAAGGATCTTATACTTTCTTTTAATCCTCTGTATTGTAGGATATTGTTCGGCCTATATTTACGCGTTCTTGAACCTGTTGTGCTAAAGGATACGATGCTGAATAAGCTAACGGGCCGTTATAATAGATGGTTTTGGGAGACTGGGGTCAGGCTGTCTCATGACCGGCTCTTTTCTTATGATAATAGCTGCTCTGGCCT
>CAJKZL010000278.1 GCA_905204385.1 uncultured Odoribacter sp.
CCATCTATCATCTTTAAACTAAAAACAATAAACTATAAACTTTAAACTAAAAACCAGAGCCCCCGGCTCCCCCGGCTCTCTTCAGGTAATAGTAGCAGAGAGGCACCCAATAGAGGCTGACCACGGTGCCGACGGTCATTCCGCCGATCATTGCGACTGCCAAAGGACGCTGCAATTGCGAGCCGATATCGTTTCCCCAAAGAAAAGGCACCAAAGCGATGATTGTCGTCAGACTGGTCATCAGAATCGGCTTCAAACGCCTCACCCCTCCTTCGTGTATGGCTTCCAGCAAAGGATATCCCTTGCGTTCCAACTGAATGATGGTATCGATTTTCAGAATCGAATCGTTGATCACAATCCCGCACATGACAATGATTCCGATCATCGACATCAGGTTCAGGGAAATCCCGCACAACTGCAATAACAGTACGGTAACCGCCACATCGATAGGTATTTCCAGCAAAACGATCCAGGGCAGCTTCAGCGACTCGAATTGGGAAGCCAGAATAAAATACAACATCAGGATCGCCACCGTCACGATCAGCAACATTTGCCAGAAGGTTTCGTTCCCGGCGAAATAGGCTCCCCCGAAATGCACCTCCATGCCTGTGCGGTCGGCTTCGGCCTTTATCCTCTGTATGATTTCCGGAACCGAATCGCCGGCATTATATACATGTACCGGCACCACTACCCCCTCTTTCCGTCCGGAAATTTTTTTGTAATCCTGTTCCGCAGCCAGGCGGGTCAGGGCCGACACCGGAATTTGCCGGCGATCCTGGTTGACCACATAGCTCGTTTCCAACACCTCCCGGATGGTCCGTTCATATTCCGTCATGACAATAGGGATATAACGGCTTCCGGTATTCAACTTCCCTATGCCGATCTTGCTGATATTCTTTTCCAGGGTATTCAGCAAAGTATTCTGGTCACCCTTATACAAGGCCAGACGTACCGGCAAAAACTGCACCACCACACGTTCCTGTACTGCAGGCCGGTTGAGTTGCAAACGGGGCATCGACTCATTGATCCGTTCGATAAAGCTGTTTACCTTTTCCAACTCGGCAGCCTGGCGGCGGGAATCTCCTCCGAGGTACACTATCAGAGGAGCATGTTCCTCTTTGAATAATTGTTCAAAAAGATTTTCCACCTTCGCAGGTTCCACTCTCGCCTGAGGATAAGCGGTCCGGATATATCGCTCGACCGACTTCACGATCAGGCAGAGCGAATCGTAATGGGCAGCACGCACATACAATTCGGCCTCGTTCACTTGTTGCGACTCTCCCGTATTCAGAAAGAACTGCTTTTCTCCGACATGGCAGGACAGTTCCCGGCAACCGGGACCGAAGCGACGAATGACTTCTTCCACCCTTCTGCGATTTTCATCCATATGTATGCTACTGTTCCAGTCGATGCGGATCAGCATTTCGCTGGTCTCGACAGGAGGCATCCGTTCCACCGGAACCCGGAAAGAGGCAGCCACACCGGCCAGCAACAAAACCCCGGCAATCCCCATCACCCGCAACCGATGGTGAAACACAAAACGGTATATACGGGTGTAATATTCCTCCAGATGCTTCAGGCTGATCCGCCGGATAAAAGCACTGACACGTCCTTCGCGGGCATTGCGGAACAGCAGGTAAAAAATCACCGGCACAATACTCACCGACACCAGCAGCGATACGAACAACCCTACGGCAACCGCTATGGCCTGGTCGTAAAACAAGGCGCCGGCGATTCCGCCTAAAAAGATCAGGGGAACAAAAACCGCGCAGGTGGTGAGCACCGACGAAAGCAAAGGAGCGAAAATCTCCCGTGTCCCTTGGGCGCAAGCGACAAACAAAGCGTCTCCCCGCTCCCGCCTCTGATTGATGTTGTCGATGACGATAATGGAATTGTCGATCATCATGCCGACTCCCATGATCAGTCACGACAAAGAGATGGTATTGATGGACAGTCCGATCAGGCGGTAAAACAGGATGCTGATCACCACCGACACCGGAATGCTCACCCCGATAATCAGGGGAGAGCGGGCATCCCGGAGAAAAAACAGCATAATCAGCACTGCCAGGACGATCCCCGAGACCAAGCTCTGCTGGAGATTAAGAATGGAATAATTCAGCAATTCGGCCTGGTCCCGGGAAACATCGAACCGGATGTCGGGATATTCCTTGCGGAACTGTTCCAGCATATCGCCGACCGTTTCTTTCATTTCCGACATCCGGGCATCCGATTGCTTGATGACGGCCATGCACAATGCCCGGGTATCCCCGTTCAGGAATAAGCCCCGCTTGTCGCGGGGACGTATTCCCACCTCGGCAATGTCCTTGATCTGCATCAGCCGCCCCTCGATGTTCAGGTAAACATCCCCCACTTCTTCCACCGACATCAACTGGCTGGTGAATTTAATGTTATACTGGTAGTAGCCATCGCGGATAGCCAGGCTACCGGCCACCCGGTTGTTGTTTTCAATAGCTGTCCGCAGTTGCGCAGGTGTGATGTTCAGACTCCGCAACTTGGCCTCCTGGGGTAAAATATACATTTCGGGCTGAGTCATGCCGCTGATGTCCACCATCGCCACGTCCGGCAACTGTTCCAGCCTCTTTTTCAGCACCGCTTCCGTAAACTCGCAAAACTCCAGGAACTTCTGATCGGACTGGTAGTTTTTCATGTTCAGCAGGATATAAAAAACCGGAATATCCGAAGTGGAGGCTTTAATGATTGTCGGCCGCTGCATATCGCCGGGCAGGCTGTTCATGGCTGCGTCCACCTTCTGATTGGCTTCGATAAAAGCATAATCGATGGAAGTCCCGTAATCGAACTTCAGAGTGATCACCCCTCCTCCTTCCCGCGATTCGGAATGGATGTCGCTTAAAGAAGGTATTTGCTGCAATTGCGTGCGCAACACATGGGTGATGCTGTTCTCCACCTCGTTCACCGAAGCCTCCTCGCGCACAAAATGCACCGTAATTTCGGGAATATCCACGTCGGGCATCAACGACACCGGCAATTGGAAGGCCGCCGTAGCGCCCAATACCAGTAAAGCGACGGTCGTCATAATCACCCCCACCGGCCTGCGAAGCAAAAAATCTACAATCATATCTCTGTCTTATTAGTTATCCCTACCTATTTCCTTATTTCTTTCCGCTTGGCACCGTCCCGCCCACCGGTCGAAAATCCTGTATCTCTGCCGGGGAACCTTTTCCGCCGGCCCGGCAGCCGGCAGTGGCTGTGCCTTCACCGTCAACGGCAGATAGATCGTCAGCACCAACAACGAAAATACCAGTCCGGTGATGGTGCCGATGGCCAGGCTCACCCAGAAATCCGAAATCTCCTTCCCTATCAGAAAGGGAATAAACCCCAGCACCGTCGAAGCGACGGTCAGCACCACCGGTATGATCTTTGCATTCCAGGCCTTCAGGTAAGTGCGCACCCCCCGGGGCTTTCCGGCTTTCAACCGGTGATTGTAATCGTTCAGAATGTACAACACCGCATTCACCGCCAGTCCGCACATCAGGATAAAAGCAGCCAGGCCCCCTTCGTTAAACTTCAGGCCGAAGCAATAAAACCCCAGGAAACAGCCGATAAACGAAAGCGGAGCGATGAGAACCACCACCCCAGCCTGCCGCAGGGATTCCAGCAAAACGGCACAAACGAAATAGATAATGCCGAACACCAGTAAAATATACAGCACCCGGGTATCGAACCCACTTTTCGTTTTCCACCATCCTCCGCCCCATTCCCGACCTTCCTTGATGCGGAAGCCGATGGGCATCTTCTGATTAAACTCCTTCATCACCCGCTGCTTCACCTTTTCGGACAGCATATAATCCCCGATAAAATCATACTGGACCATGACCTCGTATTCCTGATTCTTTTTATTGATCTCGCTGAACGCATCCTCTTCCCGGATTTCTCCCACATCGCTAAGCCGGAAAACGGCATTCTTCGCCTTCACCGGCTGGTTTTGCATTTCCCAAATGCTGGTGCGCACCTGATCTTCCGGGCAAATGACCACCGTAGTCAGCTTTTGATCCATGTAAGCCGAAGTCCTCACCTCGCCCGTGCGGGCCAGAGAGCTCAACCGCCCCAACAAATCCACCACGCTGGAGTTGTTGCGCGCCAACCGCTGACGGTCTGCATCGATGACAAATTCCTGCGTTTTCTCGGGATTCCTTACATTGCCGATATACAATTTCTTCACCCGCCGGTTTTCTTCCAGCCGCTCCTTCAATTGTCCGGCATACTTCAACACCTGCCGGTAATTGTATCCCACCACCTTCAGGGCTTCGCTCCGGTATTCGTTGCCCGTACGATTGGAGAATCCCCTGCCCACCCCCGAAATATCGGAATCGGCATTCCCTATCGAATTGGCAAACCTCACCAATTCGTTTTTCAGGGTTTCGGGGAAACCGCTCATTTCCCATTCTTCCTTAAAAGTGATCTTCATATTCCCCCGGTTGGCCGAGCGGATTTCTGTGGTAAAGAGATCCACTTCCCCGAATCCCGCAAGGAAGTTTTCAATCTTCAGGAAAGCCTCGTTCATTTGTTTCAACGTCGCTCCATGTGGCATGCTCAGCGTAAGCCGCAAAGAGGTACGGGCCCTTTCCTGCTCGTCCTTCAGCCAGTCGCCGCCCCCGCCCTTGACAAACAAGCGCAGGCTTCCTCCCAGGATTTTGTCGATCCAGGGACGGGCGACGCCATACCATTCGCTGCTGAATATGCGGTTGTAAACCGCAGCATAGGGCTTTTCCCTTTCCACCGTGACCGGCAGCATAAAGACAGGGATTCCGAACCCCAACACCGCCAGTACGATCCATACCTTTCCCCATTTGCGGTTAAACCCGATGAAACGTTCATATCCCCGCGTAAAGCGCACCACTCGTCTTCTTTGCCTCCAGCGCCTTCGGGGCGCTACTTCCTTCAGCCGGATTTTCTCCATCAGGGCAGGAACGAAAAACAAAGCCACCAGGAGAGAGATCACCAGATTGACGATGACCACCGTCGTAAAATCCCACATATTCCGCATCACCGGATT
>CAJKZL010000279.1 GCA_905204385.1 uncultured Odoribacter sp.
AAGAACCAATCGTTACCAACCCGGATATTTCGACTAAATCATCCCGCTCCATTTATCCCGGATACGCGCGGCCAGGGGGTCACTTACCGGGGTCAACGGCAGTCTGAGGCAATTCTGCCGGATAATACCGGCAGCGGTAAGTCCCGCCTTCACTCCGGCAGGATTTCCTTCCTCGAAAAGCAATTTACACAACTCCGAAAGCTTGAGGTGAATTTGCCGGGCCGTTATGTAGTCACCTGCCTGAATCCGCCTCACCATTTCGGAACAAGGCCCCGGCAATAAATTAGCCATAACGGAAATCACCCCCTCAAAGCCCATCGCCATCAAGGGCAGCACAATGGCATCATCCCCCGATAACGCCGTAAAATTCGCCGGTTTTTGCCTCAGGATAGCCGTGGCCTGTTCAAAATTACCGGAAGCTTCTTTCAATGCAGCGATCTTCGGACATTCGCAGGAAAGGCGGCTTATGGTCTCCGCCGACATATTCACTCCGGTCCTTCCCGGTACATTGTATAAACACAAAGGCAACGGACTGACTCCGGCAATCGCTTTAAAATGCCGGTACAATCCCTCTTGGGTAGGTTTATTGTAAAAAGGAGTGATACTCAAAATTCCCTGACATTCTTCCAGCCACCCGGCTTCCTGAATTTCCCGGATCACCTCTGCCGTATTGTTCCCTCCCATTCCGGCCATAATGGGAAGACGTTTCCGGTTTGCTTCCGCCACCAATCCCACCACTTCGGCCTTTTCCTCCGCCGTCAGGGTAGCACTTTCGGCAGTCGTTCCCAATACAACCAGAAAATCCACGCCTCCTTCAATCACATGTTCCACCAAACGGACCAACGATTCTCTGTCGATACTTAAATCTTCATTAAACGGCGTGACCAAGGCCACTCCTGTTCCGGCAAATCTTTCCATGTCAGAATTTCTTTATTTCGGCTAATATTTTACTCAACTCATTCAAAAACAAATGGGGTTCTTCCACTCCCGCCACCCGGATGTCGGCTATCCCACCCGCTTTTTTCCAACCGGCAATCAGATGGGCCCGGGAATTGGCAATAACATAATGGATAATGGGGGAAGCCGATCGATTCAAATCGATCAACAGATCGTATTCACGGGCCAGGAGTTCTTGCAAGCGTTCATTGCGGATTTTTCCTCCAAACCTCAAATCGCCTCTGCATAGCCGTACTACTTCTTCCCCTTCGGTACATTCCACTCCATCCGGGACAAAACACAAACGATCGAAATGGATCCCCTCCCATCTTCCCCTCGATTCCTTGTCCCAGTTCGCATTCTTTCCATCTGTCGTCCAGAAGATCAATCCCGATTTCATCTCCTTTAAAGATTTATATTCCACCTCTCTGTCCCCCCGGATCTTTTTCTCCAAAGCTCTCTCCTTAAACCGATACAAGATGCTAGCGATGATCTTTTTCATAACGTCGATTATTCTTTTGACAAAAGTAATAATAAAAAAAATATTCCGCCGGCTTTGTTAGATCTTCTACAAAAAATCACTTTGCTTGAAAAAAAACAACAAAAAGCTTGCACGGAATATTTTTTGTACATATCTTTGCACCGCTTTAGAGATAAGACACGGACTCGTAGCTTAATGGATAGAGCACTTGGTTACGGCCCAAGAGGTTGTGGGTTCGACTCCCGCCGAGTTCACCAGAGGGATTGAAAATCTGATTTTCAATCCCTCTTTTTATCAAGGGGATGGTTCCTTCGGTTGGTTTTGAAGAATCAACCGAAGGAACCGTCCCCTTGATAAAAAAAGAAAAAAGAAAGGCGAGAGTGCAACTAAAATTTTTAATAAACTTGCCTGAATTTCCTGATTTTCCTTAAATATTGTAGTAAAACACCAGAAAGGCATCTCTTAAAGCCTTAAAAATTTGTTCAGGACCTCTATCATTAATTTATTTTATAAGATCAAATCTTTACAAGAGAGGATAAACCTAAGTTTATCTTGAATTTATATAAACCAAAAATAGATTAAACATTACTCTCCTTATAAAAAATCCTCCTAATAACATTCAACCTATTTTCATCCATTTTATAGTACAATATTTATTGTTTAAGTCTGCCTTACGGAATTTTTAAATTTTATAAAAGCCTTCTTTTTTTCTTTAAACGGGCCACTCTCTGTCAAAGTATTCATTTTCACTTAAATTGACAAAAAAATCACATCGCTTGAAGTCACTTCTGATAAAGCCTTAAAAAACAAAAAAGCCTATAACATCCATTCAATGTGATCGTTAGACATGACACATTCGGATACATAGAAATAAAAAATTTCAACCTATTAAATTTTAATTCATGAAGAGGCTCTGTATTTTATTCATAGTCATCTTAGCGACGGTGGTCACCGCCTTCAGCCAGAAAATAGCGGTAAAATCCAACTTGCTGTACGATGCCACCACGACCTTAAACGCCGGTTTTGAATTCGGACTGGGGCAAAAAACGACCCTGGACATTTCGGGGAACTACAATCCCTGGAAATTCAGAAATTACCGGTTGAAGCACTGGCTGATACAACCGGAGATCCGGTACTGGTTCTGCGAACGTTTTAACGGCCACTTTCTGGGGCTTCACGGACATTATGCCCAATACAATGTCGGTGGTTTGTTTTTCAACGACAACATCAAACACAACCGATATCAGGGCCATCTCTATGGCGGTGGAATCTCCTACGGTTATCAGTGGATCCTCAACAACCGCTGGAATCTGGAAGCAACCCTGGGGATCGGTTATGCCCGTATTAAATATGATAAATATCCCATTGCCGATTGTGGGGAAAAAATAAAATCAGGACACCGCAATTACTGGGGTCCCACCAAGGCAGGCGTAACTATAGTGTACATTATCAAATAGTCAGAAGTCATGAAAAAGATATTCTATTTACTCGTGGTATTAATTTGCTTCATTGCTCTCCCGGGAATTGCCGGACACAAAAATTCCGGCCGGATTAGCCTGTTGGAGGCCAAAACCCAAAAATACGGAAATGAACTGCAAGTGGAATTTGCCTTCGACTATAGCGGACTTTCCGTTGCCAGCAACGATCAAGTGTTGCTTCAACCTGTAATTATCGGCAATTCGGACACTTTACGCATGCCTTATCTGCTTTTTCCGGGTAAGACCCGCAGCAAAGCGAACTCACGTAAAATCAGGCTATACGGACCTGACGGCACTTTATTCCCGGATCCTTATGCCACGCTCTATCCTACAGGTCAACCGACCGACCGGTTTACCTACCGTCGGACCCTGCCCTTAGCCAACTGGATGTATGGCGCTCGTATAGAACTGTGGCAGGATATTTACGGTTGTGCCGATTGCCATCAGGTGGTGGCCCACATCCCTTTAAACCACATCGCCAATCCCCCCGTCGTTGCATTCCTCACCCCCCTGCCCGACACCTTGCGGGAAGAACGGCTCGACCTATATGTGGATTTTCCCTGGGACCAGTCGGTCATTCATTCGGACTTCCGCAACAATGCCGTGGAACTGGAAAAAATCAACCGCTCCATGCAGCGCATCTCTCAGACTCCCGGTGGGCGTGTACAACAGATAGCCTTGACCGGATACGCTTCTCCCGAAGGTAAATACGACTATAATAAACGACTGGCAGCCAGACGGGTAGGGGCAGTCAGAAACTATCTCCGTTCGAACTACCCTGTAGATCATGTCATATTCGTACTCGATACCGTACCCGAAGATTGGGAAGGGGTTAAAAACTGGGTTCTCCAGTCGGGCATTCCTTACCGCAACGAAGTCGCCGATATCATCGACCGCGTAGCCGATCCCGATGCCCGCGACCAGTACATACGCCGACTGGACAACAATACGACCTACAACCGCATACTACGCGAAGCTTATCCTCCTTTACGGAGAGTGGAATATCGGGTTCACTACCATGCAGACCCTTTCAGTCCGGAACAAAGTTACCGAATCTATCAAAACGAGCCCGGCCGGTTGTCTCCTTATGAACTGTATATGCTGGCCGACACTTATGCCAAAGGATCGGATCAATTCGACGATATCATCCTTACCACCGCCCGGCTGTATCCTAAAAACCCGGCTGCACTGAACAATGCCGCTTGCCTATGCCTGCAAAAAGAGGATTTGACAGGTGCCCGCGAATACCTGTTACAATGTGAAGATTCGCCCCAGAAAACCAACAACCAGGGAATACTTTACATGCTCGAAGGCAACTTTGACAATGCCTACCGATGTTTCCGGGAAGCCAGCCAAGACGGATGTCAGGAAGCCCTTCTCAACCAGCATAACCTCGAAAGAACTCAGCTACAACAATAAATTAACCAACCTTAAAACCAAAAAAAATGAAAAAAAACAAATTCAACGTTTTGCTGATGATGGCTATTCTCGCCTGTTCAGCATGTAGTCAAAATGAGGTAGATCCGATAGACAACACAGGCAATGCCCCCGATCTGCCTTCAGAAAAAGCTACGGTGTACTTTAAGATGAACACCACGGCCTTCAAATCGGCAGCCCAAACCCGCGCCGGTCAGACTTACGATGCCGCTGATCTCCGGATCTTAGCTTTCCGTCAAAACAACGGAAACTATCTTTACATCGGAGATGTCGACAAAGCAAAGATCAATTTTGACGGAAAAGCTTTTACAGGTAGCGCACAGTTGCCGGTAGGAAACTACAAATTCATTCCGGCCTATGGAGTGCCCGAAACGGCCGATGCCAACGTTTCTTTCAGTAATCTCGATTTCACCACTCCTTATTCCGATAATCTGAGCGTCGACCATCTGGAGAACGGCGTGTTGCCCGCTATCTTCTTACAAAAAGAAGACGTTGTAGTGAAAGATTATAATCTGGGGATCGATTCCAAAGAAGAGAAAACAAAAGTAGCATTGGAGCTGACCCGGGCCGTTGCCAGACTCGACATCCAGTTTGTTCAAGGCGAAAAGAATAACGGGCAGTGCGAAGCAGTTGCAGGTCCCGTTTTCGGCACCAAACCCGCCCTGGCCCAATTAACACTCAATTT
>CAJKZL010000280.1 GCA_905204385.1 uncultured Odoribacter sp.
TGACAGTGCCTATAAACGAGTCCAGCTTCCGATGATGGGAATTTATTTTTTTCAGGTAGAGAGATAAGACCAGGAGTTGCCCGAAGAACAAGGCCGAAGCCAGGGGCCAGGGACACCATCCCAAGGCTACCGCCGACCAGGAGAGGAGAGACAGCCCATTGACCGTATACAACCAGATCCGCGTGGTCCGGGGATGGAGGAAAAAAGCGGGCTCTTCCTGCCACTGTTTCAAAATATCGAAGTCCATCTTTTGCAAGGGGCGCAATTTTCCCTCTGCCCTGAACAACTGGCACCATTCGGGATATCGGGCGAGTTCGGCCGCAGCCTGCTGACGCTTGCAGATTGTGGTGGGAGCTTTGCTGAGATGAAGCAGCCAGTCGGCCAGGAGGTCGGTGCCCCGGGAAGTGACAGTGCGGTTCAGGTGCTGGAACAGGGAATCCCCGCCGAAGATATCCAGGTCGGCAGCATAGGGATGACCGGGATCCAGGTATTCCTGTCCGGTGGGAAAGTTGTCCAGGCTACCGTTCAAATACTCCCTTTCCTCTTGATTTATTCGGATTAATTCTGCTGTTAATCGAAGCTTCCGGACTATCCGGTTATCTATAACACTTAACAGGATAAATAATCCCACCGTGGGGAAAAAGGAAAGAAAAAACCATCCTCCGATGGAAATAAACCAGTAGATCTGAAAAACAAACCCTGCAAAAATCAGCAATTTACCCGTTGTGGCAAGATTCCTGTGCTGTTTGACTTGTTTTAGTCGGCAGTTATATAGGGTTATGTGAGTTTCGTAGTATTCTGCAGGCGTCATGATCATTTAAGTGTCGGGTGAAATGCAAAATTATAAAAGTTTCCGCTGCCCTTAGGAGCGGGGAAGTAAAAAGTAACGACGAAAACAGGAAAAAACAGGATGGAAGGCAGAAATTTAATTTTTTTTGAAAGTATGTATAAAATCCGTAAAGAATTGATTTGAATTTTATACTTTTGCGCGCTGAAAAAAATGGATTGAGATGGACTTTCTGACGTTGATAGATTATATCGGAACATTTGCTTTTGCGATCAGTGGTATTCGTTTAGCTTCGGCTAAACGTTTCGATTGGTTCGGCGCTTACGTAGTTGGTTTTGTTACCGCCGTCGGTGGAGGTACTATCCGCGACCTTTTGCTGGACAGCACCCCTATCTGGAGGCAACAATCCTCTTATCTTGTGGTAACCGCCGCGGCATGGGGGTTTGTTATCCCTTTCGGGAAATACGGGATTCGGCAGAATAACACTTTTTTTATATTCGACGCCATCGGGCTGGGGCTTTTTGCAGTGGTCGGCATCGAAAAGAGCATCACTCACGGTTATCCGATGTGGGTAGGCATTATCATGGGAACCTTGACGGGAGCTGCGGGCGGAGTATTGCGCGATACGCTGATCAATGAGGTGCCTCTGATATTCAGAAAGGAAATATATGCCTTAGCCTGTGTATTCGGTGGAATGGTGTACTATTTGTGTTATTACCTGGGTGTCAGCGATACCTTAACCCAGATTGTCAGTGCAGTATCGGTGATTCTGGCCCGTATTCTGGCCGTTAAATACCACATCAGCTTGCCTACTCTGAAAGGAGAAGAGAAGTAAAAACGCAACTACTTATGGAAATAAAAAATATATTTTCGGATATTGCCGAAGTGGGAGAGGAAGAGCAATTCGATCTGATCCTGAAATCGCCGAATTGCCGTATCGACCGTATTGTTTCTGCCGGGCATTGTTCGCCGGAAGGTTTTTGGTATGACCAGGAAAACGATGAATTTGTTTTACTGGTTCAGGGGGAAGCCGTCCTGGAGTTCGAAGATCGTACGGTTACTCTGAAAGCCGGAGATTATTTGCATATTCCGAAAAACTGCAAGCATCGCCTAAAACATAGCAGCGTGGATCCCGTATGCATCTGGCTTTGCGTTTTTGACATAGAATAGTCCGCTGGCGATCCGGCAGACCTTCCTGCCGGATGTATTTCCCACTTTTCAGATTGTTTTGCTCCGTACTTTCCGGTGCAGATTTTCCCGTATAGACTTCTTTTTTATGCCTGACAATGGTTGAAAGGCAATTTTTCTTCTTTTTTAATCACTGATAATCTGCGTATTATTAAATAAATGAATATTTTTTGAAAATAATTTCAACTTTTTGTAACCTCTGCTTCGTTCGGGGCGTAAAAGAAGGTGTAAATGATGATTGAAATTTATGATTTTATTTTAGCTGTTATTTAGATTAAGATTATTTAGCACACACCACGAGGGAGAGGATAGCTTATCAACAAGCTGATTTTCGGTTGAGTTCTTTACATATTGGGAAATGATCTTCGGGAATAATACACCACGCACATATACACCACACAGACGCACGCACACATAATAACATCTTTTCATTAATCCCACCATTTTTCGATGTAAAGAATGAACGGAAATGTCTCCCTTTTTTTTATTTATTGATTAAATTCGCATTTTCAACAAAATCCCGAATTTATGAAAAGGAAAATCGTTTTGTTAGGAGTGTGTTTCCTGATGATCTTCAGAATAAGTGCGCAAAACTTGTCGCGGGAAGAGGCGTTCAGGCAGATCCGGGCGAATTATATTCAGGCGTTGGCAGGACAGGATGAAATAAAAACGGGGTATTTGAAGTTGCTGTCTTCCATTCCTGCCGAGGAAGAGATTTCCGATCAGAATATCGTAGAACTGTACCAGCGTTTTCCGGTAGAATCCCTAGAAATGCAAAGGCTGGTGAGGACCCTGAAAAAGGACGGCAGTTGGCCGGATATCGATTATAAGGATAAAAAACGCTCGGGCTGGGAACCCAAAAAACATACGGAACGGATATTGAGTCTTACCAAGTTTTACTACTCCGGAGAAAAATCCGATTCTTTAAAAGAGGCTATACATTGTGCCATGGATTTTTGGTTTAGACGCGATTTTACCTGTTTGAACTGGTGGTACAATCAGATCGGCATTCCACGCACCCTGGGGCCTGCTTTTCTGCTTTTCGAACCGGAAATGAGCGGGGAAGAGAAACAACTGGCTATCCGGGAGATGGAACATTCCCGGTTCGGAATGACGGGACAGAACAAAGTGTGGCTGGCAGGCAATGTTTTGATCAGGGGATTGTTGCAGGAGGATATGGACTTGGTCAAGGCTGCCCGAGATACCATTGTATCCGAAATCGTATTGGGAAAAAAGGAGGGAATCAAGCGGGACTGGAGCTTTCATCAGCATGGTCCCCAGCAGCAGTTCGGGAATTACGGACTTTCTTTTTTATCAAATATGTGCATGTATGCGGAGATATTTGCGCGTACGCCCCTGGCATTGTCGGAAGAACAAATGGATATTTTGTTTTCCTTTTTCCAGGAGGGATATCGTTGGATTGTCTGGAAGGGATATTGGGACGTGAATGGGCTGAATAGGCAGTTGTTTCATAATGCGGATATCCATAAGTCCTTTACCTTGCTGTTTGCCGCAAATTCGATGCTGCCAGGATGTTCTCTCCGACAGGCTAAGGAAATCGGACAGTTTGTCCGGGAGAATTTCACCGCCCCCGGACATGAAACCTCCCGGACCGGAAATAAGGTGTTTTGGGAATCCGATCAGACCGTTCACCGCACCCCGCATTGGATGGCTTCCGTAAAAATGGCCTCGCAGAGGGTCATCGGTACAGAATTGGTGAATGAAGATAACAAGCTGGGGTATTATCTGGCCGACGGAGCTTTATATACTTATGTGAACGGAGACGAATACCACAATGTATTTCCCTTTTGGGATTGGCGCAAGATCCCCGGAATCACTTGCATTGAAACCGATGCTCCCGTTCCTGTCCGTTCGGGTGCCGAGTCCCGGAATAAAAGCGATTTTGCCGGTGGCCTATCCGACGGTAGCACAGGAATAACGGCCATGGAACTGAGGCGGGGAGGATTGACGGCCAATAAATGCTGGATTTTTACCGATCGGTTTGTGATTTGTCTGGGAAGTGGCATTGAGGCAGGGGGACATCCTTCCGCTACCGCTGTGGAACAGTTGGCTAAAAACGGAAAGCTGCTGGCAGCCGAAGCCGGCCGGTGGAGCGAAGTGCAGTCGGCCTCTTGGGACTTCGACCGGGAAAGGCGCTTCTATCATGCGAATACCGGCTATATTCTTTTGAAAGGAGATTCCTGCCGGGCAGAGTGTGCAAAGCGGGAAGGGCAGTGGCATGATGTCATGGGGATGTATAAACCTGTCAAATTACAGCAGGAAATGGTTTCCCTTTCTATAAAACATGATCCGGATAAAGTTGCAGAGTATGCTTATCTTGTCCTTCCTGCGATGAGTCCGAAGGAAGTGCTGAAATTCGATACCCGCTGCTTTACCGTGACCGCCAATCGGAAAGAGGTGCAGGCGGTGTACTGGAATAAAATGAATTATATTGCCGCTTATGCCCCCTGTGAATTGGAACTGTCGGGTAATGAAAGCCTGAAGATTCAAACTCCGGGTTTTTACCTGATACAAAAGCAAAAAAGGCAAACAAGCATCCGGGCCGTCGATCCTACCCATAAACTTCAGGAACTGGAACTGCACATCGGGCATAAAATCCTGAAGCTGAAAACCGACGAAAGCGGATCGGCAGAAGTTTCCTTTTAGGAGGGCAGACTTGACATTGCGGGGCATCGTTATGCAGTTTTCCAGGTAGCAATTGCTACACCTTCAACAATGACAAAGATTTGCTCACGGTATTGTATATTAAAAATAACGTTATCTTTTGTATATATCCGAAAAATCTCTATCTTTGTCGGGTGTAATTACAATAGATATCAATGCTTTTGATTTAATAAAAAACGGACGTTTTTTGTTTTGATTTTTTCTCCTGCTCTCCGATATTCCTAAATTTACTAACTTCCTGAATATTCACCTTTTAGGGTGCATTCGTTTTTGTATGCTTTCATTTTTATGTACTCCAATTTAAACGTCCGATTAAATCCGGCAAGTAATCTTTGTAAATAAAC
>CAJKZL010000281.1 GCA_905204385.1 uncultured Odoribacter sp.
ATAAATTACTGTTTTTATCCTGTGTGCCAATTTTGAACGGAATTTTTACAATAACTGTTGTCCCGACACCTGCTTTGCTCTTCAGTTCAATACTTCCATCCATTCTGTCCACGAGTTGCTTCGTAATTGCAAGCCCCAGTCCGGTGCCTTTAGCTTTGTTGTTGAGCTTGACGAACCGCTCGAATACATGATCCGCTTTATCGGCCGGTATACCGCAACCGGTATCTTCCACATAAAAATACCAGCAACCGTCCGTTTGTTGACGGCAGCCGAAATAAATATGTCCCTGGGTAGTGAATTTCGCCGCATTGTTGATAAAATTATGCATCACCTGCAATAAACGTCCCCGGTCGGTATGAATGGTGCAACCGGCCAACCGGTCTTTACAGGAGACTTCGATAGCGGAATCGGCAACTTTCATGCGGGCAGTTTGTTCGAGTTCGCCCAGGATCTCGTTCAAATTGTAGTCTGCAAAGGAAAATTCCAAAGTTCCAGCTTCGATCTTCGACAAATCCAGAATATCGCCTACAAGCTGCAACAACAGAGCATTGCTGTTTCTGATGATAGTGAGGTATTCCTTTTTTTCCTCTTCCTCACCGGTATCGGCAAGCAATTCTGAAAAACCTACTATTGCGTTTAGGGGCGTACGGATTTCATGACTCATATTGGCCAGAAAAGCACTTTTTAGCGTGTTACTTCGCTCAGCCTGTTCTTTGGCTTCGCGAAGAGATTCTTCCATTTGCTTTTGGGCCGTGATGACCCTGGCCGAACCGACAAGTCGGAGAGGTTCGCCATCGGCGCTATATCCGGGTATGCTGCTTTGGGTCTCCAGCCATTCATATTCCCTGTCATTGTACCAATGGATAGGATATACCTCGTGAAACGAGGACAGCCGCCCCTTCACCAGATCGGAGAATTGCCCGACGGCATGTTCCCGGTAATCCGGATGGATACGGGAAAAGAAACGCTCGAAAGTCAGTGTATATTCTCCTTTTTCATCGGGAAAAGCGGCTTCCTCGTGATGGTAATCATTGTAGTCGCAAGCGAACATGCCATTTCTCAAGTCGCCATACCAGGGAATAACCTGAGCCACACCCAAAACGGAAGAAAGCATTACATTTTTCATATCCAGTTCTTCTTTGGCTTGTCGCAAAGCCATTTCGGTTTCTTTTTGCTCAGTGATACGCTGTGCCGAACCCAGCAAGGCAACAGGACGTCCATCTGCCCCGCAATGGGCAACACTGCATTGAATCTGCACCCATTCCCATTGCTGCTCATTGAACCAATGCACCCGGTAAGTCTCATGAAATTCCGTTCGCCTGCCTTCGGCCAACTCCACAATCCTGCAGATCGCTTCCTGCCGATAGTCAGGATGAATGCCGGCAAAATAATATTCCATCGGAATGACATAACGTCCCTGCTTATCGGGTCCCGATGCATTATCCGGATGGTAAGCATTATAGTCACAATAAAAGATATTTTTTTCGAGGTCGCAGCCCCAAGGAATCACTTTTGCCAGGCTCAGCACGGAAGAAAGCGTCATATTTTTGCTTGCCAGTTCGTCCTTAGTATGCAAAAGAGAGGCCTGCGTCTCTTTCAATTCAGAAATATCGAGTGCACTGGCCAAAATCAACTTCTCGGCACCGAAAGAAAATAAGGTGCGGGTAACGACGAAGGTATGCTCCTTTCCGTCGCGCACCGTATATTTTTCAATCCCCTGATATTGTTTTTCCTTACCGGAAACCAATTCCCGGTCGAGTTGCTGCACCCGAAGCGCCTTATCCTTTGGCATAAACAGTTCCTCTGTTCCACCGACCATCTCGCCGGCCGTACGGCCGAACAGTTCCGCTTTCTTGCCCCAAAAGATATAACGTTCAGAATCCATGCTCTTGACAGTAACCGGAATGGCGATATTATTCAGCACTTCAGTAAAAAAATAATGCAAGTGGTCGGACTCCATGCGAGCCAGGGAATCCTCATGCAGTGTACGAATATCAGCCAATATATAATATTCTGTAGCCAGATAAGATAAAATCACCTCGTAATACTTGATTTTGCGGCTTTTATTCCCTACATGCCGGAAAACATAGCGACAGGACCGATGGGTTCGGACCACCTCTTTAAAATAGTCTGCGCCCATACGTAAACCTTGCGGTAAGTTTTTATCGGTAAGCCTGAAACCTGAAAAATCTTCCGCTCGTCCCTCTATCAGTTCTTCCTTCGGATGTAAGAGATCCAGAATTGTAGCATCCTGGTCAAAGAGAATAAACATATCGGGAATGGCTTCAAGCAGGGCTCCCCCAAGACTAGCGATTTTAGAGATATTATTTTTGCTCATGGTCTTATAAGGTCATATTCTTTTGCTGTATCAACGGAATTTTCACAGTAAACCGGGATCCCTTACCAGGCTGCGACGAAACGACTATCTGTCCTCCCATGCCTTCCAGTATGGTTTTACAAACCGAAAGCCCCAATCCGGTCCCTTGCTGGAATGAATCGATTTTATAAAAACGATCGAATATTTTTTCGGTCTCTTCAGGCGGAATGCCTCTTCCGGTATCTGCAACGAACAACCGGACATTTCGATCTTCCCCCGCAGGCAAATATCCGATGTCGATGCGACCTTTAGCCGTGAATTTAACAGCATTACCGACCAGATTTTCCACCACCTGACGGAGCCGCAGCAAATCGGTTTCGACGAGTAGATCCCCGGGAGGCAGCAATAGATTGAGTTTGATTTCTTCCGGCATTCTTCCGGCATATTTCTCGTAAATACCGCAGAGAATCTGACGGAGCGAATGAGTGGCGAAACAATATTCCATCGAGCCGGTCTCTATGCGCGAAAGGTCGAGAATATCCGTTACCAGCGTAATGAGATAATCGCAATTTTTACTAATTAAGGAGGCGTATTCACGGGCATCCGCATCGTGGAGATCTATTTCGCCTTCGGTAAGCAGGTTTGAAAAACCGACGATGGCATTCAGAGGCGTGCGTATTTCATGGCTCATATTAGCCAGGAACGCCGATTTAAGCCTTTCGCTCTCTTCTGCCTTGTCTCGCGCCGAACGGAGATTTTCCTCAATGGTTTTATGCTCATGTATACTTTGACATACGCCCACGACACGATAAGGAGAGCCGTCGCCGGTACGGCTCAGGTACATGGACTGTGCCGAAAACCATTCCCAACTGCCGTCTCCGCGCATCAGACGATAGGAAAAGGAATCCTGAATTTCTTGCTCCGACAGTTGCAGACGGAGTGCTTCAGACAGTGTTTCCCGCTCCTCAGGATGCACCCGGGCAAAAAATTCTTCCTGAGTAATCGTACAATCTCCCGCAGGAATACCCAGATAAGAAAACCAATGGGCATCGATCAGCATTTTATTGCGGTCCATGTCATAAAACCACGAAAAAATCTTCGTCCGGGCCAAGATCATGCTGAGGATCTGCTCACGGGTAATTTCGTCCATAATATTGCGGAAGGCAAACAGAAAACGCCCGCATTCCAAACGGGTGATACTGCCACGGACAAAAAATTGTACATTTGTAAGGCTACATCGGACCATCGAACCGGATGGCAATTTTACCTGCATGGTTTCGGGTTCTTTGAAGCGATCGAGGATGCCGGACAATATGTCGTTTTCATCACAAACCACCGTCAATAGTTCCAGCAGATTGTGTCCAACGAGATCTCCGTCGAAATGCAGGTCCTTACAGGCAAGCGAATTGCTGCGGTAGACGGTGCCGTCGTTATTGAAAAAGACAACACTGGTTTGCATGGCCTCCAGCATAAGGTCCGAATAATGGCCGGAACCGGGACAACGGCACACTCCCCGGCGGTCATCGTCGCCTGAGAATTCTGATTCTGGTTTTTGAGTTGCAGCACACATATCGTATGTCACTGATTTCGGGTATAAGAGTCGATCGGCAATTTTGCCTGGGCGAAGTTAATCCATAAACTACATTTACAAATAAACCGGGCAATTATTGACAAATATTAGTGAAGTTCGGTTCCAGAAGAGGCATAAAAATGACTAATTTTGCAATTAAACGAGACCTATCGATGAATGCAAAGCCTGAAACGGAAAGCCATGCTCCTGGCTCGGCGGAAAACCGGGAATTTAGAATTTGTACGGAACCGGCCGAATTTCCGGCATCGGAAACCCCGTCCTATCTTCAGGAGGGAATCGGTGGAGTGTGTACTTCGGGGCGGGCTTCCATTCAAGTGTTCGATACCCGGGAAAGGATAGCGCCGGGCTCTGTCTTTACGCTGCTTCCCTGGCAACTCGTTTCCATCAAAGAGATAAGCCCGGATTTCCGGATGACCTTCTTTCGGATTTCGCCCACGATGTTCCTCGACATCTTGAGCGGATTATGCAGGCTTCGGCCGGATTTTTATTTCTACATGCGTCGTCATTTCGCCTATCGTCCCATAGAGGGCCATATCCGACGCTTCCTGAATTTTTGCGATCTGTTGGACTATTGGGATAAAAATTCACCGAAGAACTGTCGGCGCGAAACGATTATCCAATTTCTGAGAACTTATTACTGGACGGTTTACGCTTTTTATCTCAATGATTCGGGAGAAAAAAAAGCCCGTTATTCGCATAAAGAAGAACTGGCCTTTAAGTTTATGCATTATATTATCGAAGAACATTCGCCCGACAAGGAAGTTTCCTATTACGCTCAAAAACTCAATATATCGTCCAAAACCCTTACCAACACCATCAGAAGCATAAGCGGACAGTCGGCTCATGAATGGATTGTCTATTATACCCTCTGCGAAATTAAATCGTTACTCAGGAATCCTGCTCTGGACATCAAGTCGATAGCTTCTAAAACCAATTTTCCCGACCAGGCTTCGTTGAGCCGCTACTTCCGAAGATACACAGGCATGTCGCCCTCCCAATACCGGGAGAGCTTTTTTTTCTAAATTTCTATGAATGTATCACCGGATTTAGCTTTCGGATGCTATGGAGTG
>CAJKZL010000282.1 GCA_905204385.1 uncultured Odoribacter sp.
CTATCCGTAGCTTGCCTTCTATCTCCTATGTTTCGTACACATCGCATCCCTCCTGCTTGTCCAGGGAGAGGGACATAGAGACCGGAAGCTTCTTACCGGCAAATCTCCGGATTACGCCCTCCGCCTGCCGGACATCTTGTCCGAAAACGAATAGAGGGCTTAAACATAAAAATAAAAAGATTCTTTTCATTCCCCATTGAGTTTTATTTCCGTGGCTACTTATCCCACTAGTTTTTACAGTAACATTTTATTTTTCATACCGATCCACTAAAGGCCGCATTCTTTTTCTTACAGACTATATATTCCTACTTTCGGAGAATTGTAAAAATAAAAAACAATTTCAAGATTTGTGTGAATTTTATTCTTTTATCTTAATCCTCTTTCAAAAGCATAAAAAGGAAAGACAATATCTCCCTAATGATAACCTTACATGATCTTTTTTCGTTTGGAAAGATAGAATCAAAAAAAATTCAAATGATATCTTCGATCTTATTTTCACCTTTGGAACTGAGAAGCATACGCCTACGCAACCGGATCATGCTTTCTCCGATGTGTCAGTACAGTGCAAGCGAGGGATTCGCCAATGACTGGCATTTGGTACACTATGGCAGCCGCGCTGCGGGAGGCACCGCCCTGATCATGCAGGAAGCCACGGCCGTCTGTCCGGAAGGACGGATTACCCCAGGCGATCTGGGACTCTGGAAAGACGAGCATATCGCCCCTCTCCAACGGATCACCCGCTTTATCGAAGACCGGGGAGCCGTACCGGGTGTCCAATTGGCCCATGCCGGGCGAAAAGCCAGTACAGCTATCGAATGGGAAGGCGGAGAATTTCTGATGCCGGAAAAAGGCGGTTGGCAAACGGTAGCCCCATCCCCTATTCCTTACTCGGAGGAGAGACCTACCCCTCATGTACTGAACATCGATGAAATCCACACCATCCTGGCACAGTTTGCTTCAGCAGCACAAAGAGCCTTGCAGGCAGGTTTCAAAGTGCTTGAAATCCATGCCGCCCACGGCTATCTGATACATGAATTTCTTTCTCCCCTTTCCAATACCCGGGACGATGAATACGGCGGTAGCTTTGCCCGCCGGACAAAACTCTTACTGGATATCATAGATGCCGTGAAAGAAGTATGGCCCCGCCATTTGCCTATCTTCGTCCGCATTTCGGCCACCGATTGGTTGCCCGAAGGCTGGGATCACACGCAATCCGTCGAACTGGCCAAACTTCTGCGGGAAAAAAGAATAGACCTGATCGATGTATCTTCGGGGGGACTTTTGCCGCATGCCGCCATAGCCGTCGATTACGGCTATCAGCTTCCTTTTGCCACACAGATACGTCATGAAGCCGGAATCCCCACCGGCACGGTCGGAATGATTACCCATGCCGTTCAGGCAGAAACCATTCTCCAAAACCGTCAGGCAGACCTCATCATTATGGGCCGCGAATTATTGCGCAATCCCTATTTTCCGCTCCGCGCCGCCCATAAATTCAAAACGCAGGCCGACTGGCCCTGTCCCTATCTCCGGGGACAGTATCCCTGACTCAAGAGCCGTCGCTTCTTGGATATCTCCTCCGAATATCCTAAATTTGACAATCCGTAAAAACAAGAAACAATGGCCATAAAGATTGCATTTTCAGGGATCGGAGGAGTGGGCGGATATTATGGGGCCATGCTTGCAGCTTATGCTGAAAAGCATAAAGACCCCGAAGTTTATTTTATTGCCAGGGGCAGCAACCTGGAAGCGATCCGGGAGAAAGGATTGCGTTTACAAACACCGGGCGAACAACTGACCGTCCGTCCCGCAAAGATCACCGACGATCCCAGGGAACTGGGGGTGGTGGATTACCTGTTTTGTACAACCAAAAGTTACGACCTGGAAGAAAATATACAGCAGCTACGTCCTGCCATCGGTCCCCGAACGGTTCTTATCCCTCTGCTCAACGGTGCAGACATCACGGCAAGAATCCGCAGCCTGCTACCCGGACAAGCGGTGTGGTACGGTTGTGTTTACATCGGGGCACGCCTGACGGCTCCGGGTCTGGTGACCCGGTTTACCGAACGGGAACGCCTATGGTTCGGCGATCCCGACGGTGACCGGCAACGACAGCGACAATTATTGCAAATCCTCCGGCAAGCAAATATCGACGCCGAAAATCCCGAAGACATCCTCACCCGGGTATGGCGGAAATTTTTCCTTATCTCCCTGAGCGCGACTATTACTTCCTATTATTGTCAAAGCCTGGGAGAAATATTGACCCATCACCGGAACGATTATTACCGACTGGGAGAGGAATTGATGGGCATTGCTAAAGCCAAAGGGATCATCTTGCCGGAAAATATGGTGGAGCGGGTCATCGACGACCAGCTCAAAATGCCCTATGATTCTACCACTTCCATGCATACCGATTTCCAAAACGGAAAACCTACCGAATTGGAAACCCTGACCGGCTATGTGGTCAAAAGCGGGAAAGCCTTGCACTTGCCCGTTGAAAATTACGAAAAAATGTACCTGGAATTAAAACAAAGAATATGATCGAACTCATCATTTTCGACCTGGACGGAACATTGCTGAATACGCTCGACGATCTGGCCGTGAGTGCCAATTATGCGTTGCGACAACATGGATATCCGGAGCATGAATTAAATGCCTACCGTTATTTTGTAGGCAACGGCATTACAAAATTGATCGAACGGGCCTTGCCCGAAGAGGCCAGACGCGAAGATATCATCCTCAGGCTCAGAAAAGAATTCGTCACTTATTACCAACGACATAAAACAGATCTTAGCCATCCTTATCCGGGAATAACCGAACTACTCACCCAACTGCGGCGGCAAAAGATTTGTCTGGCGGTAGCTTCTAACAAATACCAGCAAGGCACCAGGGAGCTGATCGACCATTTCTTCGAAAGAAATCTGTTTTCCGTGGTTTTTGGACAGCGGGAAAATATTCCCGTAAAGCCGGATCCCGCCATCGTATTCGAAATTCTTAAACAAACCGGAATAAAAAAATCCGCCACCCTTTATGTGGGGGATTCCGGTGTCGACATGCAAACCGCCCGTAATAGCGGTCTCACCTCCATCGGAGTCACCTGGGGATTCCGCCCCCGTCAGGAACTCGAAGAAAACGGCGCCTGTTACCTGGTCGATACTCCGGAAGAAATCAAAGAAAAGCTTACAAATTTTATCCCGTAATTATTTCGGCCCCGGTTTCAGTAATCAAAACCGTATACTCCCATTGGGCCGAAGGCTTTCCGTCATCGGTCAGCACCGTCCAGTCATTATCGGCATCGATGTATATTTTACGGGATCCCATATTGATCATCGGCTCTATGGTAAACACCATTCCCGGCACCAGCAGCATACCGCTTCCCCGGTGTCCGGTGTGGCTGACAAAGGGATCTTCGTGAAATTTCAATCCCACACCATGTCCTCCGAATTCCCGGACCACGGTATAGCCGTTTTTTTCAGCATGCTCTTGAACGACAGCTCCGATATCTCCCAAAAATCCCCAAGGCCGGGCTGCTTTGAATCCCTCTTCCAAACATTCCTTAGCCACTCTCACCAAACGACGGACTTCCGGCTGCACTTCGCCGATCATAAACATCCGCGAAGCATCCGAATAATAGCCATCGAGTATGGTTGAAACGTCTACATTGACAATATCTCCATTCCGCAACACTACCCGTTCATCCGGAATGCCGTGGCATACTTCGTCGTTGACAGAAGTACATACGCTTTTGGGAAAGCCTTCGAAGTGGAGCGGAGCAGGCACCGCCCCGTGCGCTATCGTATAATTATAAACCAAAACATCGATCTCTTCCGTACTCATTCCTTCCCGGATATTTGCCGAAACTAAATCCAGCACAGCAGTATTGATCGCAGCACTGCGGCGAATGCCCTCTATCTGTTCCTGGGTTTTAATCATCTTCCGTGTCGGCACACGACATCCCTTTGCCTTATAAGCTTTTATTTTCTGCTCCGTTTCGTATCGCTGAGCAGCTTCTGCTTCCGGCAAACACTCTTTGCTCTTAAAAAATTTCATTTCACTGATTCTATTGACCGGGTTCTTTTCACCCATCGTATTTGATGCCGAAAGTTACACAATAAATAGGGAAAATCACCGATTTAAGCCGCTTTTTTCAAAGTCTGAAGACAACAGTCTGTCCCAAAGCCCCTGAGCACAAATGGCCAATCCCTTATTCAACAACCGCACAGGCCGGTAAGACATTTTCGCTTTTCGGAGACCGGGTAAACCCAGGTCTTCTTCCCGGTTAAGATAGACATATCGTTCGGGCAAATGCCGGGCAAACTCCTGGTTGATCGCATTATACAAGCCTTCGAATCCGGCCAGGGCCTTTTCCGCATGTATACAAAAAGTATCCCGGTTCACGGGTGATCCATAAGTAAAAGCAGCTATTTCCCCATCGACCCAAATCACTCCTCCCGTCAACTCCAGTTCCCTAAAATGTTTCATTCCCCAGGTAAGCGCCTGCCGCTCTTCCACCAAGCCGTTTTCCTGTTCACATCTGCGCTCCTCACACCATCGACCGTACATTTTCAGACAATCGCCGACCATCTCCGCAGTCATGGGTGTATAGCGATAATCGTAGGTTTTACGGAATTTATTGTCATGGTTCAGCTTCGTTTGAAACTCTTTTCCCTCCAACTGTACCAGTTTCTCACGACAATAAAGGTAATCGAAATGATCCCGTTCTTCACGAAATTCGAACACTTCGGGAAAAATTTTTTCGAGTTGCTCCCGCATGCCGGGAAAAACACCATAAATAAAAAGCGGCAATTGTTCTTCTTTCGCCTGAGCCGCCAATAGCCGGATCACCTGCTTTCCTTTTTCCTCCCCTCCGGGTAAAGAATAAACCGTCCTGTCGTCCGGAAAGCAAAAACGCAACACCAATTCCCCTTCGACCACCGCAAAACTGCTGCAATTGAGAAACTGCCAGCAACATAAGT
>CAJKZL010000283.1 GCA_905204385.1 uncultured Odoribacter sp.
GGGGGGAAGACATCACGTTGCAGGTATTTTCCGGCACCGAGGGTATTCCGACCAATGCTGAGGTGACTTTTCTGGGAAAAGCTCCTACACTGAAGGTAGGAGAGGATCTGTGCGGACGTTTTTTCAATGCATTCGGAGATCCGATCGATGGCGGGCCTGCTGTAGATGGCGAAGAACGTGAAATCGGGGGACCGTCTGTGAATCCGGTACGCCGTAAACAACCTTCGGAATTGATCGCTACCGGTATTGCAGGTATCGACCTGAATAATACGTTGGTGTCGGGACAGAAGCTTCCGTTTTTTGCCGATCCGGATCAACCTTATAATCAGGTGATGGCCAATGTTGCTCTTAGGGCGCAGACCGACCGGATCATATTGGGAGGGATGGGATTGACCAATGACGATTATTTGTATTTCAAGAATTTGTTCGACAATGCAGGCGTACTCGACCGTATTGTCAGTTTTGTGAATACGACCGAAGCTCCTCCCGTAGAGCGCTTGTTGGTCCCGGATATGGCTTTGACGGCCGCAGAGTATTTTGCGGTGGACCGCAATGAAAAAGTTTTGGTATTGCTGACAGATATGACTCTATATGCCGATGCATTGGCGATTGTGTCCAACCGTATGGACCAGATTCCCTCCAAGGATTCCATGCCGGGTTCTTTGTATTCGGATCTGGCGAAAATTTATGAAAAGGCGGTTCAGTTCCCGCAAGGAGGCTCGATTACGATTATTGCCGTAACCACTTTGTCCGGAGGGGATATCACACATGCTATTCCGGATAATACGGGTTATATCACTGAAGGGCAGTTGTTCCTGCGGAAGGATACCGAAATTGGAAAGGTCATCGTCGATCCATTCCGGAGTTTGTCACGCTTGAAACAGTTGGTGATCGGGAAGAAAACCCGCAAAGACCATCCTCAGGTGATGAATGCGGCTATCCGCTTGTATGCCGATGCCGCCAATGCGCGGACTAAATTGGAAAACGGTTTTGACTTGACGGATTACGACAGGCGTACGCTGGAATTTGCCCGGGATTATTCCAATGAATTGCTGGCCATCGATGTCAACATAAGCATTACGCAGATGCTCGATACCGCATGGACACTGTTCCGGAAATATTTCAATCGTTCGGAACTGGGTATTAAGAAAGAGATTGTGGATGAATTCGGTAATTTCTCAGATTGAGAAATTGCTATTGTAAATTGTAAATTTTAGATTTTAAATTACTTGATGGATAGTTCTGAATTTAGGGATAGAACAAAGAAACTGGGATTGTTGGTGATTAAATTAACTGATTTATTGCCCAGGACGAGAGTTGCTGCAATTATTGCAGATCAGATTCGATATAATTTACAATTTGCAATTTAAAATTTAAGATTGATGATTAAGTTTCAGTATAACAAAACCTCTCTCCAAAGTCTGGATAAACAACTCAAGATGCGGGTGAGGGCTTTGCCTACCATCAAGAATAAGGAATCTGCGTTGCGTTCGGAAGTAAAGAAAGCAAAAGAGGTGGCGGATGAGTTCGACGGGAAACTGGAGGAGACGCTCGACGCCATCAACGATATGCTTCAGCTTTACGATGAATACAGACCCGATATTCTCACCGTCAAGGAAGTGCATATGTCGGTGAAGAAAATTGCGGGAGTGCGCACTCCGGTACTGGATGAGGTGGAGTATGAAATCAAGGATTTCAGTCTGTTCAATGCTCCGGGATGGTTTCTGGATGGCATACAACAGGTGAAAGAGGTGGTGAGGATAGCGCTGGAACGGGAATTTTACATGCGTAAGATGGAGTTACTCGATCGTGCGCGTAAGAAAACGACGCAGAAAGTGAATCTCTATGAGAAAGTTCAGATACCGGGCTTCCAGGAAGCTATCCGGAAAATCAAACGCTTCCTCGAAGACGAAGAAAATCTTTCGAAGTCGGCTCAGAAGATTGTAAAAAACCGGAAAGCGGTAGAAGACGAATAATCATTTACGGTTTTTGATTGTAGATTCAGGATCGGGGATTCCCTTCGGTGAATATGTAAATCGGAAATCGTAAATAAATGAAAAAGGATTATGATAGTACCTATGCGAAAATTATCCCTACTGATCTTCCATCAGGATTATCAGCAATTTCTCGAAGAACTTCGGGATAGGGGTGTGGTTCATATCTACGAGAATAATCAACGTTCTGCGGAGGATGAAGCTTTACAGGGAAAGTTGCGGCTGATCAAAAGGGTGAATGAGATGATCCGTTTGCTGGAGAACAGAGGGATCAAGGAAGAGACGGGCAAGGCGGAAGTTCCCGAAGCGGATTTACTGGTTTACCTGGAAGAACAATACCGACGGCAGGACCAAATTGCTGCCCGTCTGGGAATGGTGGAAAAAGAAGTCACCCTCTATGAACCCTGGGGACATTTTTCCCGGGAAAAAGTGGAGGGATTGGCCCGGGCAGGCTGGGATCTGCGTTTTTTCACCGTACCGGACCGAAAATATATGCCCGAATGGGAAGATCAGTTTCATGCTACGGTGATCAGCGAACAACGGGGACAGAAATATTTCGTCACCGTGACTCCTACGGGGGAACCGTCGAAACCCGATGCGGATGCTTTTGTCTTTCCACAGGAATCGGAAGAGAGCCTGAGGGGAAACATCGAACAGCTTCGGAAAGAGCAGGAAGAACTGGCCGCTCATTTAGATGAAATTGCTGTCGACTCTGTCCGGCGACTGAAACATTACCGGGAAACGATCGGCGAGACTACCGATTACCTGGAGGTGGAAGATGCTTCGTTGGGGTTGGTGGATCAAAAGGTGATTGCTCTGGAAGGCTGGTTGCCGGCAGATCAGGAAGCCGCTATGAAGGCATTTTTGCAGGACCGTGGAGTCTATTTTGAGTTTTCAGGTCCTTCGGCAGATGATGATGTTCCGGTATTGTTGAAGAATAATTGGTTTACGATGCTTTCCGAACCCATTACGGAGATGCTTGCTTTGCCCTATTATCATGAACTCGATCCGACACCTTTCTTTGCTCCGTTTTTTATGCTGTTTTTCGGATTGTGTATGGGAGACGGAGGCTATGGCTTGATCATTTGGTTGGTTTGCTTTTTGCTGGCGCGTAAAGCTTCGCCTTCTATGAAAGGATTTCTGGTGCTGGGTGAATATCTTGGTTTTGCTACCATTGTGGTAGGGATCCTGACCGGTTCATTTTTCGGAATCGCATTGGATAGCGTGGAATGGCCCTGGTTGAAGGGGGTGAAGCAGTATTTTGTCACCGAGGCGAACTATGGACAATTTCTGGGCGGGTATAGCCCTATGATGGTATTTGCCGTGGCTATCGGTATCTTCCAGATTCTTTTCGGGATGTGCCTAAGTGCTGCGAAGATGACCAAACAATTCGGATTTAAATATGCACGATCTACCGTGGCCTGGGTGGTTGCCCTGATATTATTGGGGGTGACTTTCGGTTTGCCGGCCTTGGGCGTTGCCTTGCCTACCATATTGACCTATGTGTTTTACGGAATTATCGCGCTGTGTGCGTTCGTGATCGTCTTTATGAATTCCCCGGGTAAAGGGGTGTTTATGAATATCGGTTCGGCCTTGTGGGGAACCTATAACATGGCTACCGGATTATTGGGGGATACCTTGTCCTATATCCGTTTGTTTGCCCTGGGGTTGACGGGAAGTATTCTGGGAGGAGTGTTCAATACGCTGGCTTTTGATTTAACGGCTTCGGTCGATACCTGGATCGTACGCTTTATTTTTATCTTTTTGATTTTGCTGGTGGGACATGCCATTAATTTCGGCTTATGTATGATCGGAGCTTTTGTACATCCTATGCGGTTGACCTTTGTCGAGTTTTATAAAAATGCAAGTTTTGAAGGCGGAGGTAAAAAATACTCTCCCTTCCGCCGGAGAGTGACTGTTGAAAAATAATAAATAATAAAATAACAAGTAAATTTTTAGAAATTATGGAACCAATTGTTTTAGCTTATTTTGGAATTGCACTGATGGTAGGTTTATCCGGTATCGGTAGTGCGTATGGTGTAACGATTTGTGGTAATGCCGCCGTGGGTGCTTTAAAGAAAAATCCGGGTGCTTCAGGTCAGTATATCGGTTTGTCGGCCTTACCGTCCTCTCAGGGACTTTACGGCTTTGTGGGGTATTTCTTGTTGAGTGCCTATCTGGTACCCGGGATTTCCTGGTATGCCGCTGCTGCCGTTTTTGGTGCTGGGTTAGGACTTGGGCTGGTAGCCTTATTCTCTGCTATCCGTCAGGCTCAGGTATGTGCCAACGGTATCGTTGCCATTGGAAGCGGTTATAATGTTTTTGGAACCACTATGGTTTTGGCTGTATTCCCTGAATTATATGCGATTTTGGGATTATTGGTATTGATCCTGATCAGCGGATTGATTCCTGCATAATGTCCTGAGGGAGATTGTCCCGGATAATATAAAAGCGTATGCGGTCTATGGTAAGGCCGGCATACGCTTTTATATTATCCGGAAAATTTTGCAAAAACGTATTCGATTATTTACCTAAAGTTAAGAGAGATATTATAATATAAGTAGTATTTTTACAGATTTAAAGCAAAGATTTGTCAATTAGCGGCAATTATGCTTAGGGAAAATGTTCAGGAAAAGTGTCTTCTATCACTTTTTTGAGCATAAACAGGGATATTAATCGAAGGTTCAAAATATTTACTCCTGATTCTTTAAAAAGAATAGATAGTAGATATTTTGTTTTTCGTATAAAAATATTACTATATAATGGTGTGCAAAATGAGTAAATGTTTTGGGCTTGCGCTGTTCCTATACATAGTGTGTCATTCGTTTTCTGCCGGAGGGCAAGTGACGGCAAATGCAGAAAGTATCTTGATCATCAATTCTTATACGGAAAATTCTCTATGGAGCAATGATTTTATCGATCCGATTTATCAGAAATATCGTTCTCAGGACAGTTATATGGATATATATACGGAACATATG
>CAJKZL010000284.1 GCA_905204385.1 uncultured Odoribacter sp.
TTTCCATATAGTCGGCTACGATATCGGGCGCGGCGTCGTAGAACTTAATGGCAGCCTCGCGTCCCTGGAAATAGGTATCAGGATTCTGGGCAGTTCCCCGGGTTACCGGCGTTTCGGAATTGAGAGCACGGTCGCGGAATGCCTGCAGAGCCTCCATATCCACCAATCCTTTGATATCTTCCATCTGCAATTCCTCGATTTTCTGAATCTCGTGAGAAGTGCGGAACCCATCGAAGAAATTCATAAACGGTATGCGCGATTTAATAGCCGTCAGGTGAGATACAGCAGAAAGATCCATCACTTCCTGAACAGAACCGGAAGCCAGCATAGCGAATCCGGTCTGGCGGGCGGCATACACGTCGGCATGGTCACCGAAAATGTTCAGGGCATGGGCAGCCAGGGCACGGGCGCTTACGTGAAATACGCAAGGCAACAATTCTCCGGCAATCTTATACATGTTCGGGATCATCAACAACAATCCTTGCGATGCGGTATAGGTGGTGGTCAAAGCACCGGCCTGCATCGAACCGTGTACAGCACCGGCGGCACCGGCTTCCGACTGCATTTCGATCACACGAACTGTCTCGCCGAACATATTTTTTCTTCCTTTAGCGGCCCATTCGTCAACGTTCTCAGCCATGGGTGAGGACGGAGTGATCGGATAAATACACGATACCTCGCTGAACATATACGCGATATGGGCAGCAGCAGCGTTACCGTCACAAGTGATAAATTTTTTTTCTTTTGCCATTTCTATTAAATTAAATGAATTTTTAAACTTGAAAATCGAAGACCGATCCGATCTTTTCCTTTCTCCTTCAATTTTTATTATTACCTATTCTTCTTTCAAATTTTTCTATTTTCAACTTACCGTTCAATACGTAAATCCTGCCAACCATAAAGGAATGACATGTCCTCTTCCCTTTTCGATCATATCTTCCATCACGATAATCGAACGATCCATTTTTTGGCCTTTTCCTTCCTGGCATACCGATACCCGGTATTTCTCATCCACTAAAAAATCGGCATGGTCCGTATAATGGATATGACTGCTGGGACAAAGCTGACTCAGAAAAAAAGATTTTCGCAATACAGCCGGATCGACCTCATCCAGACATACGGCATTCAATAGATTCGGATTATGGATATATAATTTTTTAGGCTTTTTTCCACTATCGTCATCATCGTCGTTTTCATACAAAAGAGTCAGCAGACGGGCGTTTTTCATATAATTCAGGTAATTCAACACCGTAGCCCTGGAAACCCCGATGGCAGAACTCAGTTTGCTGATGTTTACATTGCAATTGGTGTCGATAGCGGCAATGTATAATAGTTGCTTCAACTTTATCAGATATTTCAGTTCGATCTGACTGATATACGGGATATCGAACTCCAACGTCAGATTTACATTCTTCAGTAAATAATCGATATGGGATTTTTGCTCCTGATAAATAGGATAATAACCATACTCCAGATAATTGCCGAAATAAGCCAAGGGCCTCACTTTACTCAGAATATCCTCCACAATTTCTTCATGCCGTTCGATGATATCCTGAAAAGAATAAACCGGAAACTTTTCGCCCGTCTCTAATTCCAGGAATTCCCGGAACGACAACCCATTCAGGTTGTACATATCCACAACTCCCTGTAATTCTTCATTGGATTTTATCCTTACGATGGAAGAAGAAGTAAAAATGATCTGTAAATTGGGGAAAGCATCATAACATTGCTTTAATTCTTTGTCCCATCCCGGATATTTATGAACCTGATCCAGCAACAACACTTTCCCTCCTATTTTATGGAAATATTCCACAAAACGAAAAAGCCCGTCATGAGCTATAAACAGATTATTTACATTCACATACAGACATGAACTTTCATGAGCATGAAATTCTTTACAATAATCTAAAAGAAAATTCGTCTTCCCTACTCCACGGCTTCCCTTTACTGCAATCAGACGGCTATTCCTGTTTATCCGATCCATCAGACCCCGGCGGATAGAAGAGGTACGTTCTTTTAAAAGTGTGTTGTGCGTAGTAATTAAGCTGTTCATCTCTGATTTTTTGCAATACAAAGATAAAAGGATTTTGCCCAATTTGCAATATCAGGATTGCATTTTTCATCAAGAACTGCTATTTATAATTATTATAAATTAGAAAACAAAGGAAACCGCCGAGCAAAAGAACTTTAAAGGTTTAATCGCACTCTACCGAAAATAAATCTCCAAAGTCCCTCCAGCCCTTGAAAAGACAAAGGGTCGGAAGGACTTTGGAGAAAGATACTCTAAACTAACATTTCAATTTAGGGAAAAGTGTATTATTTTCCTTTCCTCCTGAACCACAATCCAATCGCCAACAATAGCAATATCCCCGGATAGACACCCATAAATATAAAGCCTGTCCATCGGGAGGCATTTCGGCTAATATCGATGCGAACGTCCGGAGCAAGCGAACGATCGGCATGCAGAGGTACATACCCATCCGTAAGCCAATGAAAACTGCTCAACAGAAGTTCTGCATTTTCAACCTCTTCCTCTGCCTTAAAGGTTATACCGGCATTACTGAAATAATCGGCAATACCGAACACCAGGATCTTTTGTTGCCGGTTGTTCACTGTACGCATTAAAGCCAGACCGGTCAAATAAGGTTGTTCTATTTCACCCACCCGGGGATTCAAACGCAGAGAATCATCGACAAAATTGCTATTTTCCACTTCGTTCCATACCCCAGAAGCAGAAGTGACGAACAGAGGTATTCCTTCGAATCCCCGTCCAGGGATAAATTCCAGCCCGCAACATCCCTGCCCGGCGATAAAACTTCGCCATTCCATCATATTCCGCAACATGCCGCTCAATTGTTCCTCTGCTTCCGGAATGCCGGAAGAAAAAATAATATCGGCACTCATGTTTTCATTAGGCTGTACCAAGGTCCCTGGAACAAAACGTACCCCCAGCGCCATCCCCAACGAATCGATATCCGTGGAGCGCCGCGGTTTCACCATCAACAACAGATTACCGCCCCGCTCGATATAATCCTGCAGATGTCCTTTTTCCAAAGGGGTCAGTTCACCTCGCATATCGGCTATCACCAGTATCTTCATATTGTCGGGGATAGGCTGCTGAAGATTCACCTCCACCGGATCCAATCCAAGATTCACCAGAGATTGACGCGATCCGAGATGAATGGAAATCCGCATATAATCCCGGTCACCGGGTTTATAAATATTGCGTTCGCCGTGCCCGGTAAGGAACCCCACTTCAGGAGCTTTTTCGAGAAATCGCCGGAACAAAGCCATATATTGCTCTTCAGCCGGAAATTTATTGGCATCGTTATAGGTAGGCAATATTTCACGTTGTCCGTTTTCCCGTTCAAAAACCCGGAAAATCGTCAATCCGCCAGCCAATGAATCTACCGGAAAATCCAGATCATCCGAAGCATGGAATTTCGACCGCTTGCTCTCTACCTGAAATTCCATATTGAAATTCACTTCACTTTCGGGCGTACCTTTCGGATAATAATAAACATAACGGGTCTCCATCTCCGGTTTATAACGGATATAAGGCCGAAGATGGTCTAGGTCCATGTTGATATGACGGGAAGACACATACCCGAAATCGTCGGCTATCAAATTGCCGTAGGTAGTGACCGTCAATCCACCTTTTAACTGCCGTATCAACTGCTGGGTTTCAGGCACCAAAGACTGTGTTTTGGTCTGTGTCGCGTCGAAGAAAAACATTAATTTCGGCCGGGAGGTAAGATAACCGGTCACCATCACTCCGGCAAACAGTACAGCAAATTTACTCCATGTGACAAACCAACGGCTTTTTTGCCGGGCAGCTTGCAACTGTATGATCGTCCAAGCCAAAAAAAGCACAATCAGCATCAGAAAGTAGAGTACATCTTCACTACAAATGAGTCCCTGAATAAACTTTTGCGCCCTCCCGGAAATGGACAACCAATAGGTAAGGTCGCGCACAAAATCCATATCCTGCCACACCTGTCCGATATAATTCAGTACTGCCAATACCGAAAGAGTACAAATGGCAGCAACCAATTGATAGGAAGTCAGGCTGGACATAAACAAACCGAAGGCTGCATACACCAAGATCAGCAAATAGATGCCCAACAAACCGGCCAAACACAGCCCCCAATCAAAATGAGCGACAAACGATGCAGTAAACAATACAAAAACACCCAACAGCCCAACCGATATCAAGCCAAAGATCACCATGGACAAATATTTACCCAGAACTATCTGTCTGTTCGTAATCGGTGCATTATACAGCAATTTAACCGATCCGGTGCTATATTCCCGACTCATCAATCCCATCGTCAGCAAAGGGATGTATAGATACAAGGAAGAAAGAATCCGGACAAAAAGCCCCGAATCACCTCCGAAAATAGAACTCGTAATATCGGAAAAATCACGATTCAGCATCGACTGCACCCGCACGGCACCTTCAAAATGTCCGGTAAAAATCATGCCTGCCTGAAAAATCAGAATGATAATAATCAACCAGGCAATGGGAGAATAAAACAGGGTTTGCAATTCTGTTTTAGCAATATAATAAATGGTCCTTAAATCTTTCATATCTTTATTTTTCTTTTTTCGATAATTCTGCAAAAACAGCATCCAGAGAAGTTTTCTCCGGATATATTTCCCTCAATTCCCAATTGTGCGCTACACTGCTTTCGATAATGCGCCCGGTCACCTCATTCACTTCGGCAAAACGGATACGGAATCCTTCGCCCTCGGCTTCTACCTGTTTCACTCCTTCCAGAGCTTCGAGCCCGGCAGGGTCGATTTTCCCGGCAAAACGTACATACAGGGTATCGGGTGTCAGATAATTATCGAACTCTTCGATACTACCGTCAAATACCACACTACCGTGCTCTATCATGTAGATATAATCACAACTCGCCTGCACTTCGGGCAGTATATGCGTAGAAAGCACTACCGTACGTTCCTGGGCTA
>CAJKZL010000285.1 GCA_905204385.1 uncultured Odoribacter sp.
TTTTTCTATAGGAGCCTTAAAGATTCGGCAACGGCCTGTCCGCGAGATAGCGCTGGATGCGGCCGAGGTAAGAGCTACACGAATAAAGTTTTATACGCGGGGTGATACGCTTATTTATAATGCAGATGCCTTCAATTTGGCCGAGGGTTCTATGCTCGATGCCTTAATAGAACAATTGCCGGGAGCGGAACTCAAGCGAGATGGACGCATTTTCGTGAATGGGAAACAGATAGAAAGTTTGTTACTGAACGGGAAAGATTTTTTTAAAGATGACAATACGGTGCTACTGGATAATTTACCAGCCTATACGGTAAACAGTGTGCAGGTTTATAATAAGCAAAGTGTACTGAGCGAAATGCTCGGCCGGGAGGTAGATGAAGGAAGCTATGTGATGGACGTGAAGCTGAAGCGACAATATCAGGTGGGTTGGCTAAGCAATGCGGAAATTGCCGGAGGTACGGAGAACCGTTGGCTGGCCCGGATGTTTGCCTTGCGGTTTACTCCCCAGTCGCGCATCTCGGTTTTTGCCAACCTCTATAATGTGAATGAGAGCCGGAAGCCTGGTCGTGGTGGCGAATGGTCGCCTGCTGACATTAACGGCGGACTTTATACGACCAAAACGGGCGGACTCGATTATAAGGTAAGCGATAAATACCGACGTTACGAGCTGGAGGGAGAAGTGAGCGTTCAACGCACCGATAACCAGATCGAAACGCGGCAGGCTAAGGAGAACTTTCTCTCTGATGGCAGTAGCTTTACGCATGGGTGGTATTTAGGGGAGAGCAGCAGAACTTCCGTCAATACCAATCATAAGCTTCGCTTCAATCTGGGACCGGAAAGCTCTAGAAGCAAGGTAATGCTTATCGTCCGCCCGACTTTCGGTTATACACGGACAAAAGACTGGGGAAATTCACTGGCAGCAGAGTTTAATGAGGACCCAATGAAATATACTAGCCTGAAAGACTCGCTTTCCATGGCTGCCATGGGCACTGAACTCACCCGTATGCTTGTGAGTCGGGCACGCCGGGAATGGCAATCCGACGGCTATGCGCTAAGTGGTGGAGGTACGGCGGATCTGAGTTTCAGAATACCGAATACTACTGACGGCCTCTCTGTTAGTGCCGGTGTCAATGCCAGCCATAAGACAAATGAGGCGCACGATCTTTATCAACTGGATTACGCATCAAATGCAGACCGACGTCGTCGCTATTTCGATCGTCCGTCGGACTTAATCACGGTAAACGCTTCCCTTGGCTACTCGCATGCGTTAGATCCAGGTTGGAAATGGGGGATTATGCCGAGCTTAAGCTATACCTATAAGCACGTCTCCCAGGAAAATTCGCTTTATCGGCTCGACCGGCTTGAAGAAATGAGTGATGCTGCAGCAGGAACACTTCCCTCCACGCGCGAATCCCTGCTTTCAGCACTTGACGGAGAGAATAGCTATCTGACAACGAATGATGTACAAGAGCTGACATTGGGTTTGCGGGGACGTTGGGATAAGAATTGGCAGGATGAGACCGGCCGACGCACGGCCCGCTGGCGTTTCACCTGGGACCCGCGTCTTACCCAGATTCCGGAGCGTCTGCTCTTTGAACAGCAGACAGACCTTCGCAACCGACGCACGGAGTGGTTGCCGTCAGTACGCCTTGAATTATTGCGCAACACGAGCGGAATGAAGCATGAGTGGGAATTGATTGCCAATTACAGTCAGTCACTACCGACGATGTTTAATCTGCTGGGGCTTCGTTTCGACAGTGACCCGTTGAATATCACCGTAGGGAATGCCGGTCTGTTGCGTACGACCATCTATTCTTTCACAGGCCGCTACCGTTCCGACCAGTGGCTGAAGGAACGTCAGCAGACTCTCTCGGCCAACTTCACTGTGAACGTTTACCATAACTCCATAGCTACCGGCTACATTTACAATAAGCAAACGGGAGTGCGTACGTATCAACCCGAAAACGTGGATGGGAATTGGGACGCTGCAGCCAATATTGCCTTTAGCACGCCTATCGGCCCGAAGCGCATTTTTATGTTTCGTGCGAATCTGTCGGATAATTATTATAACAGCGTAGACCTGATCGGTATTGAAGGGGAAGAACGCACCGGCGAAAGCACCGTCCGCACCAACTACCTGCAAACCCCGCTGAGCCTGGAATATAGCCGTGAAAAAATGAGGCTCGGCGTGAAAGCACGCCTGGCCTGGAACAGTGCCAGAAGCCAGCGTGAGGGCTTCCTTGCAGTCAATGCCGCTGATTTGTCCTATGGCGTTTATGGATATACGCAGTTGCCCTGGAAAATGGAGCTTTCCAGCGACCTGACCTATTATACACGCTATGGGTATGCCGATGAGGCGATGAATAGCCGTGACCTGGTCTGGAATGCACAGCTTTCGCGGAGTATTCTCCAGGGGAATCTGATGTTTTCCCTCGTGGGATTCGACCTGCTCGGCCGGCTTTCCAACATCACTTATTCCCTTTCTTCTCAGGCGCGGGTCGAGACGTGGCGGAACGTCATTCCCCGCTACGGCATGCTGCGTATGAGTTACCGGTTGAACGTCAAACCGAAGAAGAAGTAAGTGTTATTCACCCGTCCATCCGACCGGAGGGGTTGCCTGTAACGCATGAAGTCTTGGCAGTATGGCAAAGACTTTTCTATCTGTTACCATTCTCTCACTTCACGCGTAAGGAGGGGGGAGGCTTGCCGGAATCCGGGACGCGCTGAAACAGATAAGAGGCTGGAAGTGCCGATGTTTATCCTGCTTTTCCGTCTGCTAAACGAATTTTTCTGTGGGCTTAAACTGCTTCACAGTTATAAATAACTCTAAATGAATCGTGAGCAATGTGTGAAATTTGAGGATCATTATTTTAATAATGCTTTATCCATGATTTCTTGCATGCGTTGTATGCTAATATTGCCTTTGTAAATAATGCGGGTGTGTTCTTCTTATAGGATGCGATAAGGAATGCTGGTGATGTGGAATAAACTTGCCAAATCGGTATCCCCGGGAGTGAATTTGCCTGCATATATCCAGTTGGCTTTTATTTTCCGAAACAGTTTATCGGTTATTTGGGGATCTGTTTCCAGGCTGATCAACACGATTTCTACCCCCTGTGGTCGGTAAATGCGATAAAATTTCAGCAGGTCGGGTATTTCCTGAATACAAGGTAAACAGTAGCTGGCCCAAAAGTCCAGAATCTTTATTTTGCCAGGGAAGTTTGATAAGGATAAGGAACGCTTTTCCAGCGTAGTCAGCGAAAAATCGGGCACTATTTCATTCACTTGAGGGGCTTTCCGGAAACAGCCTATTTCCCGCGCCAGCGATTCTCCGTAGGATGTGACACGGATTTGAGGGGCTAACAATTCATATAATTCTTCTGCCTCTGCTTCATCTTCGTATAAGTCGAGGAAATATTCCTCGATGAGGTATGCCGAGACATAACTGTCCTTATATTTCCGGATCGATTCCCGGACTAGGACGAGCAATTTTTGCCGGAGGGCGAGATCTTGTTTTTCTAATGACTTTAAAATGGCTTTTTCATTGTCGCGGAATGCTTTTTCATATAAGGGACGAAGGGAGTCGTAGGCTTGCCGGGCGTAAGAAAGAATTTGCCCAAAATGATTTGCTATGGTTTGATCCTTTCCCCCCTGTATGATGGAAGAAAGTTCGTTATTCAATTCTTCTACAGCGACAGGATTACCTTCTTTATCCGGAACGAAGGATGTTGTTACCTTTAATTGCACCAGGAAGTTTGTATTTTCCAGGAAAAGTACCGGACCGTTTACTTTGTTTGCAATGCGTAAATATGTCGGCTGGGGAAGGGATAATTTTCCGGTTAATCGGAATTTACCGTTTTTGATAGAAGTTCGGGCTAGTGTATCCTTGGAGTTAAGGCTGCTGATCAGGAAAATAGTCCCTTGTGGACAGTTCTCGACGTAACCCCGTACTTTGAAACTTTTTTGTGCACAAGTGAAAAGCGATAAAAAAAGGAATATGAAAAACAGTGCGTCTTTCATTGGATAAGGAGAGTAAAAAAAAGCTCCCGGTGAGGGAGCTTTTGATATTAAAGTTTCGGTCCTGCAGCCACCAGCGCTTTTCCTGCTTCGTTTCCTTCAAATTTCTTGAAGTTTTTGATAAAACGTTCGGATAAGTCTTTGGCTTTGGTTTCCCAGTCGCTTGCATTAGCATAAGTGTCACGGGGATCCAGAATTTTCGGATCGACACCTGGTAATTCGGTCGGCACCACGAAATCAAAGAAAGGAATAGTCTTGGTCGGAGCCTTGTCGATAGAACCGTCGAGGATAGCGTCGATGATGCCGCGGGTATCTTTGATGGAAATACGTTTACCTGTTCCGTTCCATCCAGTGTTCACCAAGTAAGCTTTAGCGCCTGATTTTTCCATTTTCTTTACCAATTCTTCTGCATATTTTGTCGGATGCAGGGATAAGAAAGCAGCTCCGAAGCAAGCAGAGAAAGTAGGTGTCGGTTCGGTGATACCCCGTTCTGTTCCGGCTAATTTGGCTGTAAATCCGGACAGGAAGTAGTATTTGGTTTGTTCTGCATTCAGTATGGATACCGGAGGCAGTACGCCGAAGGCGTCAGCCGACAGGAAAATCACCTGCTGTGCAGCCGGACCTTTAGACACCGGTTTTACAATATTCTTGATGTGATAGATCGGATAGGAAACACGGGTGTTTTCGGTTACCGACTTATCATTGAAATCAATTTTTCCATTGGCGTCGACAGTCACATTTTCCAACAGAGCGTCGCGGGTAATGGCATTGTAGATATCCGGTTCGCTTTCTTTGTCCAGATTGATTACTTTTGCATAGCAACCGCCTTCGTAGTTGAACACTCCTTCGTCATCCCAACCGTGTTCGTCATCCCCGATCAACAAACGTTTCGGGTCGGTCGATAAAGTGGTTTTACCGGTTCCGGACAGACCGAAGAAAATAGCTGTG
>CAJKZL010000286.1 GCA_905204385.1 uncultured Odoribacter sp.
AAATTTGTTTGTATTCTTTCCGGGCAATCGAAAGATTGATAATATCACTGTATAAAGCTCTTTCAGCTTTTTCGGGGGTCATGTTTTCTACTTCTTCGCCGGGAGTATGGATGATGACTCCGTTTAATTTCCCGATTTCTGACTGAACGTTTACTTCAACGATTGGATTCATATGATTATTATTTATTTTTTGCAGTTATATGAAACTACTCTGTCCCTTATCTGTTTCAGATACATGACATTCGGAACCGAGGGTTTCATAGATTAAAAGTTTGTATTCCGTTGTTTTCTACTTTAAGTATCGTTACAAAAATAGCACATAAATGATTAGTAACCTTATATTTACAGGTTATATTTATGCAAAAGGCAAAAATTATTATGCAGAGAAAAGGACTATCCGAGTCCGGTTAAAATCAGGCGGCCGGTGATCAGATAAATGTTCAGACCGATGATATCGTTGGTCAGAGTAATAAACGGACCTGTCGCTAAGGCCGGATCGATTTTCATCCGGTTTAATAAAAGCGGGAAGGCCGTACCGAAAATAGATGCGATGAGGATAACGACAAAAAGCGATAGCGTTACCGTGATGGGCATGGCCAGAGTTTGCATCCCGAAACACAAAGTCAGCAAGAATATGATAGAGGAACAAATCGTGGCATTGATCAGAGCTCCTCCGATTTCTTTTACGATATTCTGAAAGCCATGTTTCAGGCTCAATGAATTGGAAGCCAAGCCTTTTACGACGATGGCCGACGACTGTATACCGACATTCCCTCCCATGGCAGTGATGACCGGAATAAACATCGCTGTAACCGGAAATAAAGCGATTTCCGCCTCGTAGCGGGAAATCATCCAGGCCGATACCATTCCTCCGAACAGGGCGATGATCAGCCAGGGGAGCCGGGCTTTGGTCTGTGCCCAGATGCTATCCGAAGATTCTACATCCTGCGAGATACCGGACATCATCTGGTACTCCTTGTCTGCCTCTTCACGGATAAAGTCGACTACGTCGTCGATGGTGATTCGTCCGACTAAGCGGCCTACCTGATCGATTACCGGGATGGCGACCAGGTCGTATTTTTGCATAATCAAAGCCACTGATTCCGCGGGTTCGTCGGTTTTGACCGAGATAATGTCAGGATAGTAAAGATTACTGATTTTTGCCGAGGTAGGGGCGGTAATGATTTTTTTCAGGGATAAACGTCCTTTTAGCTTGTTGTCGTCGTCGACTACATATATATTGTATATTTCATCCAGATTTTCAGCTTGACGGCTGACTTCCCGCAGACAGGTCAGGACGGTCCAGTTTTCATTTACCATCACCAGCTCTTTGGCCATTAACCCTCCGGCCGTATCCTCGTCATAATGCAACAAATCGACAATATCTCCTGCCTGTTCGAGGTCCTCCATATGCGACAACACTTCGTGTTGCTGTTCGTTGGACATACTGGCCACCAGATCGGCGGCATCGTCCGAGTCCATATGGTCGATAAAGCGCCGGGCAATGGTTTCCGCCGGAAAGGATTCGATGAAGTGTACCCGTTCCTCTTCGTCGATTTCCGCCAATACGTCGCTGGCTTTCTCATTGTCGAGCAGCAGGAATACATATTGAGCCCGCTCGTTATTCAGTTCTTCCAGTATTTCCGCGATGTCTGCGGGATGAAGATCCGCCACCAGATCCGTGACCTCTTGCTTCTGACCTGCATCGATCAACTCTTCCAGTTGACTCAGAAATTCATGGGTTAGTTCGAATTGTTGCATAATTATATACCCTCCGCGACTAGGGGGTGGTTGGCCCCGTGTTACCTATCGATTATTCATTGGGAATGTCCCTGCTGTTTTGTATCTCGGCGCATAATGCTAAAAAGTCCGTAACGCTTAATTGCTCCGGCCGCTGGCTCAGAAACCGGGATTCGAAACCGGGCGGCAAAAGTCCCCGCAGGGAGTTGCGCAGGGTTTTGCGGCGCTGATTGAAACCGGTTTTCACTACATTGAAAAACAATTTTTCATCGCAACCTAACTCTTCCCGTTCATTGCGAATGAGGCGCACAACTGCCGACTTTACTTTAGGAGGTGGGTCGAATACCTTTTCTCCCACAGTAAAGAGGTATTCGATCCGGTAGAAAGTTTGAAGGAAAACACTGAGTATTCCGTAGGTCTTATTGCCGTGAGTGGCGGCAATCCTCTCGGCCACTTCTTTTTGGATCATACATACGACCTGACGGACCAGATGCCGGTTTTCGATGATCCTGAAAAATATCTGGGACGAAATATTGTAGGGCAGATTTCCGATAACGGAAAAAGGAGCGCCATACCATTTCGTAATGTCAGTCTTGAGAAAATCGCCGTAAAAGATTTGCTCCCTGTTGGCCGGCAACTCAGCATGGAGGTATTCGATGGATTCTCTGTCGATGTCGATGGCGCGGACGGAAAAGGCAGGATTGGCCAGCAAATGCCGGGTTAAAACTCCCATACCGGGACCGATCTCCAACACGTCCCGGGTAAGGGGCAGTAAACTGTCTGTTATTTTTTTAGCGATATTCTGATCCCTCAGAAAATGTTGTCCAAGACTTTTTTTAGCTCTTACTATGCTCATGTTACAAAAGTACACAAAATAGCCGAAAACGGTGTGGTGATCAGCATAATTTTATACCTTTGCGCGGAATTTGACGAATGAATCGGCTATTTTCCCCGGAGCTTTTTGGTCCAGTGGTTATCTTTGTATTTAAAATAATGGTTATGCGTCCTGTATACAAAAATACGATAAAATTTTTCCTCTTTCTGGTAGTTTCGGTTTTTTTGTTCTGGTTGGTCTACCGGGATCAGAATTTCGACGAATTGCTGAAAGTGCTGAAGGAAGATGTAAATTACACCTGGATCGGTGTAGCCTGTGTGATGGGTATTGCTAGTCATGTCAGCCGGGCCATGCGATGGCAGATGCTGACCCGCTCTATGGGATATAAAATTCGTTTCTGGAATAGCTTTATGGGAGTGATGATCGGTTATTTTGCCAATCTGGCCATTCCTCGTATGGGCGAATTTACCCGTTGCGGAGTGGTCAGCAAATATGAGAAAGTGCCCTTTTCCAATTTATTGGGAACCGTGGTCACCGAACGGGTGATCGATATGATGATTCTGCTGGGGCTGACTGTGGTGGTAGCTATCACTCAGTTTAAACAATTGGGTATCTTTCTGGATAATAATCCTGAAATTCAGGAAAAGCTGGAAAATATTTTTCATTCCGTTTGGGTGGTAGGGATACTGATTGTGCTTATTGTCGCCGGCTGGCTGTTGTGGAGATTTTATTTGAAAAACCGTTTACAAGGAAAAATCCGTTCTTTTTTTCACGGTTTGAAAGAAGGATTGCTGACGGTAAAGGATGTCGATAACAAATGGTTGTTTATTGCCCATTCTCTGTTTATCTGGCTGATGTATTTCCTGATGTTCTACGTTTGCTTTTTTTGTTTTCAGTTTACTTCCCATTTGGGGATTTTGGTCGGTTTGACCATATTCGTTCTCAGTAGCTACGGTATGGTAGCTCCCGTGCAAGGAGGGATAGGGGCCTGGCATTTTATGGTTATTGCCGCTTTGATGATCTATTTGCCCCATACTCCGAACATTGAAAGTATGTCTAAGGCATTTGCTCTGCTGACCCATGGGGCGATGACTTCTCTCTATATTATCATGGGGGTGCTTTCTTTGATTTTTTTGCCCATATTCAATCGCTATTTCATTAAAAAGAAAAATTAATGATGGAAACCGAAGAATTGATTTATTCTTATTTTCCGGAACTGACCGCCGGACAGAAAGAAAAAATAGCCTTGCTGGAAACGCTGTACCGCGATTGGAATGGGAAGATCAATGTGATCTCCCGTAAGGATATGGATGCTTTTTGGGTACATCATGTCCTGCATTCACTGGCTATTGCAAAAGTGGTCCGTTTTCAGCCCGGGACGAAGGTGATGGATGTAGGCACAGGCGGAGGATTTCCCGGGATTCCGCTGGCTATACTGTTTCCGGAGACTGATTTTTACCTGGTGGATTCCATAGGCAAAAAAATAAAAGTGGTGGAAGAAGTCTGTAAAGCTTTGGATTTGCGGAATGTGAGGGCCGAACAAATACGGGTGGAACAAGTGCGTGAAAAGCAGGATTTCATCGTGAGCCGCGGTGTGACTGCCTTTCCGGCTTTCGTCGGGTGGGTGAAAGACAAGGTTCGCCCGGGAAACCGGCAAACTCTGGCCAATGGAGTGCTTTATCTGAAAGGAGGAGATTTTGAGGAGGAGTTGAAACCTTTTGCCGGGAACGTCTCAGTTTATCCTATTCGGGAGTTTTTTGCCGAGGATTTCTTTGAAACCAAGAAAGTTATTCATTTAAAATTATAATATAACCCGGTATGCCGAAAAATAGGTGGGATGTTTTTGTTTTTACGATTCCCGGCTTTCTGTGTAAAAAAGCAACCGGGAATCGTAAAGGAGACCCGATTAAAGGCCTTGCAAACATTCGTTAACGTGATCTTCGATCCGTTTTAAAACATCGGTGCTTTCCACTTTTTCAAACTTTTCTCCGGTGATTTGCTCGTACAGTTCGATATACCGTTCGGTGATTCCGGCAACGACTTCGGGAGTCATTTCAGGTATCTGTTGGCCTTCCTTCCCTTGAAATCCATTGTCCATCAGCCATTCGCGTACAAATTCCTTGGAAAGCTGTTTTTGTTTCTCTCCTTTGGCAAAACGTTCCTCGTAGCCGTCGGCATAAAAATAACGGGAAGAATCGGGAGTGTGGATCTCGTCGATCAGATAGATTTTTCCGTTTTTCTTTCCGAATTCGTATTTGGTGTCGACCAGGATCAGTCCTTTTTCTGCAGCGATTTCTGTTCAGCGCTGAAACAGGGCAAAAGTATATTTTTCCATCAGATCGTAATCCTCGCGGCTCACCAGACCTTGGGCGATGATCTCTACTTAG
>CAJKZL010000287.1 GCA_905204385.1 uncultured Odoribacter sp.
GCAACAAAACCATAAAACGAATCTCGGGTCGGACTTCGAGTTGTTCCATTCCCGCCTGAAAGGTTCTTTCGATTATTACTGGGAGATGTCGCAGGACAACCGCATCAATGTCAATGTAGCTCCTTCTTCAGGTTTCTCTTCTTATCCGGATAATCTGGGGAATGTGCTGAACCGGGGGATGGAAATCGGTTTGAACTATAAATATCTGAATAAGGGAGATTGGCAAGGATCTGTATTCGGAACAGCCATCCGCAATGTCAATAAAATCAAGAAGATCACCAAAGAATTGGTGGCTTTCAATAACAAACAGGACGCGAATGCCGGCAATAAACCGATGGTGTATTATATCGAGAATGAATCGTTCAATACCATCTGGGCGGTACAATCCCTGGGAATTAACCCGGCTAACGGAGATGAACTTTTCCGGAAGCGGAACGGACAGATAACCAGCGAGTGGAGTACAGAAGACCTGATTCCGGCAGGTTGCAGCGATCCCAAGCTGGAAGGTACTTTCGGAACTTTTTTCCGGTATAAGGATTTTTCCCTGAATGCCTATTTTGCTTTCCGGCTCGGTGCCGATCTGTACAATGAAACTTTGGTGGATAAGGTAGAAAACTCCAGTCCTCAGGAAAATGTCGACCGCAGGGCTTTCGATCAGGGATGGAAAAAGCCCGGAGATGTATCGTTCTACCGCAAGCCCGGAAATAAAGAAACGAAAGCGACGACCCGTTTTATACAAAAGGAAAATTACCTGAAGATGGGGTCGCTGAATCTCACTTATTATCTGCCTGCTCCTTTCTGCCGGAAAATCTGTTTGAAAAATGCAAAGTTCTCTATCTATATGAACGATGTATTCACCATTTCATCGATTAAACAAGAGAGAGGAATCAGTTATCCGTTTGCCAGAAATTATTCGGCATCCTTACAATTAACATTTTAATGGTTGCGATTATGAAGACGATAAAAAAGATATTAACGATGGTTTGCCTCTTTTCACTGTGTGCTTGTGAAAGCTGGCTGGATGTGGATCCGATGTCGCAAATCAAAGCCGACGAATTGTTCCGGAATGAAGAGGGATTTCATAAGGCTTTGGTCGGCATCTATATCAATATGACAAAATCCTCTTTGTATGGAGGAGATATGACATTGTCGACCCTCGACGTGATGGCCCAGAATTACAATACTCCTCTGGTGGAACAAGGACACGTCTATGAAAGGATCGCAAAATATGAATACGATAATGTAAAGGTGAAAGACCGTCTGGAACGTATCTGGAAAGACCTGTACAATGAGATTGCCAATTGTAACGGCATCCTCGAACGGATAGATTTTCAGAAAGATCTGTTTTCCGACCATTATTATGAACTGGTGAGAAGCGAAGCTCTGGCCTTACGGGCCATGTTCCACCTGGATCTGCTGCGGTTGTATACACCTGCCGTTTCGGAAGGTCTGGACCGGGAGGCCATACCCTATAAACGGGAGTTCGATGCTGCTCCGGCCCGGTTTTCGACGACCCGCGAAGTGCTGGCTTATATCTTGCACGACCTGTCCGTAGCCCGGGACACACTCCGGCATCACGATCCTATTGTTGTTCCGGAATTGTACACCGGTGAACTCCCCTCTTATTTTCAAAAAAGAACGAGCCGTATGAATTATTATGTTGTCACTGCGCTGATGGCAAGGGTTTGCCTGTACATGGGAAACGATGCCCTGGCACATAAATATGCAAAAGAAGTCTATCTGTCGGAAAAATTCTCACTCATTACGGCAAAAGAAGCGGCTAGTATAGAGGAAGGACGAGAGTCGCTGACTTTCCGGAAAGAGCATATTCTGGGTTTGCACCTGAATGGATTACAGGGAAATGTAACTTCTAATCTGTTTTTTGCCAATCCGCTGAGCAGTTGTCTGGCTGTGGATGAGGATGAAATGAAAAAATTGTATGGAAAAAATACGACGGATATCCGCTACCGTTATTGGTTTGCTGTCGGTTCCGGAGGGTATATGTCATTGGAAAAGTACAGATATGGCGAATACATTCCCTTGCTGAAATATGGGGAAATATTGCTGATACTTGCTGAAACTTCCGTGTCTATCGAGGAAGCTGCGGGATACCTGAATGAACTGAAGACCTTACGGCAGATTCCCGCAGAACAGATCGACGATTTTAACCTGATGGACAAACTCGAAGAAGAATATCGCAAGGAATTTATCGGTGAAGGACAGCTATTTTATTTTTATAAACGGATCGGCAAACTTCAGTTGCCAGGTTCGATTACCATGAAAAAAGAAAATTATACGCTTCCCATCCCGATGGATGAACTGGAATTTAAACCTACAAAATAATATGAACAACAATGAAAAATAGAATATATCTGCTGAGTTTTTGGTTGTTATTACTCTTGGGTTGTGGTAATGATAATCTGATGTTTGACAGCAAACCTTGTTTGCATTTCGATGGAGATAGTACCGTATTCAGTTGGTTACGAACTCCGGAAGTAGAGACGACGGTTTACTTACCCTGTTTACTCGTCGGGCAAGCTCCTCAGACAAAACTGACCTTCCGGCTGGAAGTGGTCGCAGAGGAATCCACCGCAGAGGAAGGAGTGCATTATGCCGCTTTCCCGGAATTTCTGGAATGGCCGGCTCATGCTTTTGAATACCGTATCCCCGTAACGATTTACCAAAAAGATCCCCGTTTGGTAGAGCGTTTCTTTAAACTGAAAGTCCGCTTACTGGAAAGTGACGATCTTTCCGTCAACTATACGGCAAATATGGAATATGCCTTATGGATGGGAGCACAGGTGGTGAAACCGGTGTATTGTGATACGTACAATATGAATGCTCATTTCGGAGCCTATTCCAAGAAAAAACATGCCATCATCGTACAACTGGCCGAACGTGATTTTCCCGAATCTTCCAAAGATTATAAAAGTGAAATGGCCTTCTGGCAAAATTTCGGTATCGGAGAATTGAACAATTATTTTAAAGAGAATACGGTGAAGGATGAGAATGGAAAGGTGATCGAACCGTGGATATAGTATGAACCGATAATGAAAAAATGATATGAAGAATATAGCGATTTTGGGAATTTGTTTTCTCCTCTGGCTGACAGGATGTACGCCCGATCACGGGAATTACGATTATACCGAACTGAACGAGGTAAGCATAGACAGCATACAGGAGGAGTATACGGTCAACCGTTTTTCAACTCTGAAGATAGAACCGGAATTAAAATTTTCGTTGGGAGAAAATGCTGATTTTCGCTATCTGTGGTATATGTACCAGAATACTTCGGATAAGATCGATACCCTGAGTCACGATCGCAATCTGAAGAAGAAGATTAGTTCGCTGCCCGGGACTTATATCCTAGTGTATAAAGTCTTCGATACCGATATGGAAGTTTATTACAATAAACGTACCGAGGTGACTGTAAAAGATGTACTGAGCGAGGGGATATTGATTTTGGGGATGGTAAACGATAGTGCCGAAATTTCGATGGTAAATACCGAAGGTGTGGTTTCTACCCAAATTCATAAAGGGTTTACCGGACGTCACTTAGGGATAAAACCGGAATCCATCTGGCATTTTATCCCTTCAAACCCGGGAAACTATACAGGGCGGGAATATGTGACAGTTGTCTATGACGGTGGAAAAGCTGCTCTTTTCGATCCTTTGAATTTTATAAAGGTCATGGACGAGAAAAAAATGTTCGTGGTAGAGCCGGGAATTCTAAAGATCGAAGGATACCATCCCGGTTATAGTGGGGCCGATTATCTGGTCAATAATGGAAAGCTTCATCACAGACGGTATTACCTGGAATACAATATCGCTGTAAGCGGGGATTACTATCTCTCTACGGTTCCGGTAGGCAAATACAATCCTTCGAGCCGCGTGGATTTGATCGCTTTTTATGATGAGAAAGGACAGCGTTTTGTGACCATGAATGCTGCCGATGGCACTGCGATGACCGAGATGCTGGTCCACAAGTCTCCGAATCCTCCCTTCCAGCCAGGCAATGTAGGATTGGATATAAAATATGTCTACAATTCTGGCGATGGATGGTGTAAGGGAATTTTTACGGACCGGGATACCCGGGAACTCTATTACTTGCAATTCCAACTGATGCAGACTCAGGGAATCACCAAAATGAAGCCTCAGGGAAAAACGGCAATTCCGGGGACTGCGAAACTGCATCAGGCGGTGTCGATGCTGATGTCTTCCGTGGACGACGGAAATCTGATCTTTGCTGTCGGTGGGGAAATCTGGCTATACAATCTGGCTAGCGGAGAAGAGACCCGAGTGATCGATTTCAACAAAGAGGGTAAAGACTTCGAAATTGTAAAACTGATGCTGCACGGAGAGGAACTGATCGTCGCCCTGAATGACAAGAATGCAACGGCTGAAGGCGGGAGTATCCGTATGCTGAATGTGAGTACTCTGGGAGGAAGTATCGTGCTATCTGAAAAGCCGGATGGCGCTTTTGACAAACTGGCCGACAAGGTAGTCGACATTGCTTATAAATTTATGAACTAAGATTAAAGATTACGATGATGAGAACTATATTACTATTATCAATTGCATGGATCATGCTGTCGGTCCTGGGAGCGTGCAGCGATGAAAGCACCACCGGTTTCGACTACCGGCCCGACGAGGTGAATGCGGATTCTTTGTGGGAAGCCGGACAGGTAGAACTGAAACCGGGTATTCAGGACGCTATGATAAAAGTGAATTTCCAGCGGCGGAATTTCCGCTATTATATGCCTGAAAATTTAAAATCCGAAGGGGTCGCCCTGATTTTCGATTTTCACGGAAATATGCCCTGGGATCCCACTAATCCTTATAATCCGGTGGGCGGTTTCAATGAATACTTCACCTGTTGTAAAATGGCGGATACCGCTAATTTCATTGTTGTAAAACCGGTTGGGGCAATCGTTCCGGATGCAGGTGTCCTGGGATGGAAT
>CAJKZL010000288.1 GCA_905204385.1 uncultured Odoribacter sp.
TTTCAGTGTTGCCGGAAGATATTTCCCTTCCTGGCTTTTCTTTGTTTCTATCATGTCAAACAGAATCCCGACAGACTGTCTCGCGATCTCATCGACCGGCTGCGCCATCGTAGTGATCGCCGGCTGATAAAATCCGGTATAGTCAAGTCCGTCAAATCCTGCAACCGCCACATCTTCCGGAATCGCTGCAAGATAATATCCTGTCTCAACACGGTCTGCAAAATCCTCTAATTTCCGGTTCAACTCCCTTACTTCATATTCCTGCGAAGCATCGGTATTGTGTCGCGCATGAATCCGGGTTTCAAATACACTTCCCGTATTGCTCATCGCAACACCTACCGATTCGAAACTTTGAAAGGCACCTTTGTTTCTGAGAAAATCCTTCCTGTGTTCTTCCGGCAAAATATGGAAAAGATATTCAAACGTCTCAGGGGAGCTGATATATCCATAAACATTATTCCTATCGCCTAGAGGTTCCATGGCCCGACGATAGTTTTCTTGTTTATCCAACGTTCTTCCCAAGGTATAATCCTTAATCATACCTGCCAAAGTCGAAGAAGAATTGCTGAAGACAACATAATCTCCTATAAAAGTATAATAGGGGCGGTCGAATTTTTGAAACAGCGATCCTAAAAACAGATGGAAAAATCCTTTCAAACTCAGATAATTGATCTGATGCCCGTTATATTCCATCTCGCGGAAACGTACCGGAGTTTTCCGGCTGATTTGCTCCGTCAGGTAAGCCAACTGATCTTTAGCCAGATCGATATCCTTACTTTTCACAGCCAGCACCAGATTATCCAAACGATTTTCCTGATCTACAGCAGGCTTGATCACTGCAATCTCGTTTCCAATCAAGGAAGTAAACAATTCTTCAATATTCACTCCTAAGTATTTATCCCAACGATGCAGCATTCTTTCAACCTCTTTGTATTGCTGCAGGCGATTTACTTTATACTCTTCCAATAATATATTCTCCAGCTCTCGGAAAGAAGGGAAGCATACGGATACATAAGCCGCCACATGATCGCTGACAATCGACTTTACGTCGGATGGTGCACCGTCTACCAGATTTAAGGCGCTCAGCATCGTAAAGTGATCCCGATTAGGATAAGACCATCCTTTAAATTCGAGGAACCGATCCTTCATGCTCAATGCCAGAGAGGTATTTTTCAGCAAAGAGGAATCCGCAACGGAAGCAGCCTCCCCTAACATGGATCGCAGCCATTTATCCAAGCGATGGTGATTCACCTCCAGCAGTATATCCCCGGACGAAAGTTGTGCCTTTTCGCCTTCCTTCCGGGCACAAGCCAAGACACTCTCCTTCAATAAAGTCGGGCTTAAGGAAGCTAATAATAAATTAGCTTCGATCGTATAATATAGTTTTACCCCTTTCAGGTCGAGCATAGTCATTCCGTTCTGCCTTACCATTTTCTCCTTTCCCAGCAGGCTCCCGATCATTCCGTCGAATACCTGCAGGACATTCAATTTCCCCAAATCACAAACATAGAGAAAATCATATTTCCCGGATGTGGTTTCATGGCAAGAAATAGAAAACGGCCTGTCTGTCAACCATTTTCTCAGTACAGGGTAAACATTGCACAGCGAATCGGCCTGCTTCAAATGGGCCTGATATTGCCCGAAACAGGGATATGCGATCAGGTGAGCCCAGATGTTATTGTGATACAATCTGTCGCGCAGACGATTAAAAGAAGGAGTCTCTACCGTCAACACGGCATGCCGGGGTACTGCCTGTCTTACATCATACATTCCGGCCTTGCGGAAAACAAGCATCCATGCTATTCCCAATGCCACCAACCCTGTTGCCGATAAAATAATCCACCTTATTTTCATATATGCCCACGTCTGAAATACCCGACGAAAATACATATTTTTACGCTATTCCGGTTCAAAACAACTTATAAACTCGGCACAGCGTTTCAGTAATCGTCCAATATTACAAATTGCGGGTTTCCTCCAGCCATTTTACCCAGGGAAGTTGAGGGGTGAAGGTTGAAAGTTGAAGGTTTAAAGTTGAGAGTTACAGAGTTACGCGCTTCACAAGTGCAAAAAAAGAATCAGGGACCGCTCCGGACCAACGTCACGGGCAGTGTCCCCGGTATTCAGGAATCTGTCACTTTATAAACTCTGTCACTCCGACTTTATCCAAGGATCATCATTTCTTCTTTCTGAACATGCTTTTAAACACCTGCCAGCCAATTTCGCCCATCCAACGATATACAAAAGGCCGGAGAATCTGCCAGATCAAATGCATCCATCGATGGTTCATCAAACCTCCACCGTCCATTTTCTCATCACCTTTCTTCAGGCCCGGCATAAAGACGTTCGCCATCTCCGACAACAGCATACGTCCGGCATGTGAACGAATATAGTGTAATTGATCTTTGATTCTACTCTCCGATTCCTTGTACTGCCTGCGGATCGTTCGTTTCTCCTCCAGCAGTTGTCCGAGCGGAGTCTGCGGACTTATTTTCTTCGTCATTGTCATCATCTGCATCATTGGTCTGTAAGGCATCTACAAAAGCATTCATCAGTTGCATTCTGATTCCCGATTTTGCCACAACAAATACCAGGGTCAGAACCAGATAGATTCCACCGACAATCAAAAAACCCAGAGCTACGCTTCCTACTACATCTCCCAGATAAAATCCGAGAGCTATAAATAAAAATAAAATAGTAAAAAAAGCTAATAACAAGAGAACAAGGCTATGGGAGAGAGCCGACAAAAAGCCGGCTGCCCTCTCAATGGCCATCAGTTTCAACAAGCGCAGCCTTAAGCCCGCATAGTTGGAAACTTCCTCTCTCAGATAAGCAAATATTTTCTCCGGGTCATTTTCCATGCCATCAAGATTACTTCTCACCTTTCAGATTTTCCTTGTTGACATTTTTTTCCTGTGAAAAACCAGTGGTATAAGGATCTTTCATTCCACCGGCATTCTGGGACTTATTGTCCATATGCTGACGGAACTCACCGGCTTTCTGTGAAAAGTTTTCTGCAGCGGTGTTTGCTTTTTCACCGGCCTTATCCGACCAATTTTTGGCCTTTTCTCCGGCATTTTCCGACCATTGTTTAGCTTTATCGCCGGCTTTATCAGCCCAAGATTCAGCTTTCTCACCGGCTTTATCTGCCCAAGCTTCGGTTTTATCGCCGGCTTTGTCGGCCCAGGCTTCGGTCTTTTCTCCTGCCTTATCGGCCCAGTTTTCAGCTTTGTTTCCAGCTTTGTCCGACCATTCTTCGGCTTTGCCAGCCACCTTAGAACCTGCTTCTTCGGCTTTTGACTTCACCTTGGAAAAAACACTTTTTGCTCCGTCCTTAATCTCGTGACCGACTTCCCGGATGTCTTTTTCAATTTTCTGACGATTTTCGCCTGACATCAGATAACCGATTGCCACAACGGCTCCGATTCCTAAACCTAATAATAATTTTGAACTTTCGCTTTTCATAACTTTAGTTGTTTTATGGTTGTATAAACTCAACGAACGGCAGTCATGAAAAGTTCGGTTTTTTAAGAAAGTTAAGATTAAAATAGCTGAAAATGACGTTCTGTCTATAACAAAGCAAACACCCCGTCTAAATCCGAAAAATCGGGGATCACCGCACTCACCCGTTTACCTATGGCTTCGGCCGGATTAGTCGTTGCCAGGCCGATCACCTTCATCCCTGCAGCAGTACCTGCCTGTATGCCGGAAAAGGAATCTTCGAAAACCACACATTCCTCAGGCTGCGACTGTAAATCATAAGCCGCTAATAAATAGCCCATCGGATCGGGTTTTCCCCGGGTAATCCGGTCAGCAGTGACTATCGTATCGAAAATCTCTTCCAATTCCATTTTTTTTAGGGCCCTCTGCATCTTCACAGCAGAAGAACTGGTCACAAGCCCTAATTTAAAATTCCGTGCCTTTAAAACACGCAAAAAAGCCTTGGCTCCGGCAATCTCAGGAAAATCCAGCTGTTGCTCATATTCAGCACTGGCCTTTGTGATCTTCTGTGTCTCTTCCTCGGAATAAGCAGAGAAATACACATCAAAAATATGCTTCAACACCATACCTTTGATTTTCAAAGGAAAATCGGGGACATCGATATGATACCGTTCAGCCATTTCCGCCCAGAAGATATCGTAAAGCGGCTCTGTGTCGGCCACCACACCATCAAAATCAAATAAAACAGTCGTTATTTTTGCCATAATTCATTTTTCTACGAAGCAAAAATAACCAAAGAATAGATTAAAGAAAAATTCCCCCTCTATAATCTCTAATCTATAAACTATAATCTATAAACTTTAAACTATAAACTATAAATCCCTCTGTCCCCCTGCAATATCCAGCAATTCCGTCGTAATCCCTTGCTGCCGTAATTTATTATATTCCAACTGCAACTTTCCCAGCAGTTTGACGGCATTATCGTTTGCCAACTGCATAGCAAGGATACGTGCAGCCTGCTCGGACGTACGGTTCTGCAAAAACGACTCATGCATTGCGGCATGCAGCAACAGAGGATACATCATCTCCAGGACTCCCTGACAATCGGGTTCATAAATATACCATGCTTCTTTTTTCAGCACTTCCGGCTCTTCTGTTTCAGTTTCGGCCACGAAGGGCAAAAACTGACGGTTGCGGACCAACTGTGTCCCTATACTTTTATAAAAAGTATAAACCACCTCGACCCGGTCGTATTCCCCGGATAAAAAACCATCCATCAAAGTATCTGCCAACTCACGGGTAGCCCGGGCATAGTCCTTCTCTTCAAAAGACTTCGGAGGATCTATCAGCCGGATTCCCTTTAGCCGTCGGACATCGAACAGGATTTTTTTGCCTACGGCAAAAACGGCAATGTCCTGAACGTCCTTCGCCTGCCAATGATGAACCGCCTCCACCAATTGTTTAAATAAATTGATATTGAATGCTCCGCAAAGTCCGTCATCGGAAGC
>CAJKZL010000289.1 GCA_905204385.1 uncultured Odoribacter sp.
AATTTTATTAACATGGCTTTTTACAGTAGCTGTGATGTTAGGCGTAAAAGCTCAGTCGAATTTTGGGGTGACCGGAAAAATTGATTTTGTAAGTGATTATATCTGGCGTGGCGCTTATCAGCATTCCGGTTTTTCAGTGCAGCCTGCGCTGGGATTATCCTATAAAAACTTATCTCTCACCGCTTGGGGAAGCCAAAGCCTCACCAAAACGGACGGGGCCCAGGAATTCGATCTGAGCCTGAGTTATGCCATCGGCCGTTTCAGCCTTACCGTAACGGACTATTGGTGGAACGGCATCCTGAATCCATACGGGGATTACAAAAATGACCATCATTTCGAAGCAGCCCTTAGCTATACCATCAGTGAAAAGTTGCCCCTGATTCTGGGCTGGGCTACGATGTTTGCCGGCAGTGACGATAACGACAAGGGAAACCGCGCTTTCTCCACCTATATTTCGGCATCCTATAGTTTCAATTGTCCGGCCGGTATCGTTTTGACCTCTGCTGTCGGTTTTACCCCCTGGAAAGGAATGTATGATGCCGATGGAGCGAATGTCGCCGACATCTCCCTGAAAGCAAATAAAGAACTGAAACTTTCCGAAACCTTCTCTTTGCCTGTTTCTGTGCAAGCTATCGCAGCCCCCGCTTACGACAAAGCCTATCTAATCGGTGGATTCGGGTTCGTATTTTGATACACAGGGACGGGGTGTTTGTATCACTCCTATCGGACTAAAAAGAAATAAATGAACAGAGAACAAAACGTACAACACTTTTTGGACCTTATCCGACGGTCGAGACGTGGGAATTTTAAGATATACATCGGTATGATTGCGGGAGTGGGGAAGTCTTACCGAATGTTGCAGGAAGCGCATGAATTACTGGAAAACGGGGTAGATGTTCATATCGGTTACATCGAGACTCATAACCGGGCCGGGACAGAAGCCTTGCTCGGCGGTTTGCCCATGATTCCCCGGAAAAGAATTTTTTATAAGGGGAAGGAACTCGAAGAGATGGATTTGGATAAAATCCTGCAATCACATCCTGAAGTGGTGATTGTCGACGAATTGGCCCACACAAATGTTGAAGGATCCCGCAATGAAAAACGCTGGCAGGACGTAATGGAATTACTGAATGCGGGAATCAGTGTGATTTCGGCTGTCAATATTCAGCATATCGAAAGCCTCAACGAGGAAGTGAAGGGAATTGCGGGCATCGAAGTCCGCGAAAGGATACCGGATAACGTTTTACAGGAAGCCGATGAAGTGGTGAATATCGACCTTACTGCCGATGAATTGATCAAGCGACTGAAAGCAGGAAAAATTTACCGGCCGGAGAAGATAGAACTGGCACTGAATCATTTCTTCAAAACTGAAAATATCCTGCAGTTGCGCGAACTGGCACTGAAAGAAGTGGCTTTTCACGTAGAGAAAAAAGTGGAAACCGAGATTTCGGCCGGCGGAATGGGTGTAAGGCATGAAAAATTTCTGGCTTGCATTAGTACTCATGAAAAGACTCCCCGCCACATTATCCGTAAAGCAGCCCGTCTGGCGGCACATTATAATACAGGGTTTGTCACGCTTTACGTACAAACACCCCGTGAAAGCCCGGATCGCATCGGTTTAGCGACTCAACGGCATTTGCTCAATCATTTTAAGTTAGCCACGGAACTGGGTGGGGAGGTGTTGCAGGTTACTTCCCCCGACATTCCGGCTTCTATCATCCGAATTTGCCGCGAGAGGCAAATCACGACCATTTGCATGGGACAACCTGCCTTTAGGTTGCCTGGCGCATGGTTGAAAATTCCGGAATACCGGAAATTTTTATCCGCTTTAAAGGAAATGAGCATCGATTTGATTATAATTGCATAACAAAAAAGATTGGTCGACAAGTATCTTTTGTGACATTGTCCTGGAAGTATTTTTATAGAAATCCAAGGAATGAAAGATATCGTTGTATGGGTATTACTCTCCGATCGATTTGTCGGATGATCTTTTGTAAAGCTTTCAGCATATGAATATCAAGGTAAAACTAACTATAGGAATAGGCATATTGGTGGCAATGATCGTATTGCTCGTTGTATTATCGGTAGTAAATCTGCAAATTCTTACTGCCACCGAACCTGACAGTCCGGCCGCAGGTCCCGGTTTGTATCGGGCGTTAATCTGGATTTCCGGGGTTGGAGCCGCCTGTATCGGCGTGGGATTGGTGATGCTTTTCCGTCTGCCGTCGGCTATCAACCGCCCTATTCAGAAGATAACGGATGCAATTCAGGAAATTGCTAACCACAATTACGGTAAACGACTGGATATACAAGATAATGAGGAATTTGCTGAAGTATCGCGCAATTTTAACCGTATGGCTCAACGGTTGGCCGATTATCACGCCAGTACTTTGGCTGAAATGATGGCAGCTAAAAAGTATATGGAGACCATTATTAACAGCATCGACGAACCGATTATCGGCCTGGATGATGAGATGCGGGTGTTGTTCATCAACGATGAGGCATTAAATGTGCTGAATTTGCAGCGGGATGAAGTGCTGCAGATTTCTGCTCAGGAGGTCGCTTTGCGCAATGATTTGCTGAGACGGCTTATTCGGGAACTGGTGAGCGAAACTCCGGCGGAGAAGAATGAACCGCTGAAAATATATGACGATGATAAGGAAAGTTATTTTCAGGTCAAATACATGACTATTACCCAGATCGGGAAGGATGGAGCGATACCGGAGAAAAAAGGACATGTCATCCTGTTGAAAAATATTACCGAATTCAAAGAACTCGATTCTGCTAAGACTACTTTTATTTCTACTATTTCGCATGAGTTGAAAACTCCGGTTTCGGCTATTCTCATGAGTTTGCAACTGCTCGAAGACAAACGGATCGGTGAACTTAACCCGGAACAGGAGGAATTGTCCGAAAGCATTAAAGAAAATGCGGGACGCTTACTCAATCTTACCGGCGAGTTGCTTAATATGACGCAGGTGGAGTCGGGCAAGCTGCAACTGAAGCCTAAAATCACCAAGCCCATAGAACTTATCGAATATGCCATCAAAGCCAATCAGGTACAGGCCGATAAGTTCAATATTCAAATCGAAGTAGAGTATCCGGAAGATAAAATTCATAAGCTGTTTGTCGACAGCGAGAAAATCGCCTGGGTATTGACCAATCTGCTGAGCAATGCCATTCGCTACTCTTCCGAAAACAGCCGGGTAATTATAGGTGCCCGTCAAATGCCGGACAATTATGTTGAAATGTATGTTAAAGATTTCGGTAAGGGGATAGATCCCCGTTATCATAAAAGCATTTTCGAACATTATTTCCGTGTGCCCGGCACAAAAGTGCAGGGTAGCGGTTTAGGGCTTTCTATCTCCCGCGATTTTGTCGAAGCTCACAACGGTACCCTTACAGTTGATAGTGAACCGGGAAAGGGAAGTACCTTTGTGATGCGCTTGAAAGCCTAGGCACACGGAATGTCCGGGACGGCCTTGCTATGGCATGGAGTCCTGTGCGGAATGCAGATAGACTACGGCGCTATCGAATTTTTTCTTGCAGTTGAAGTGTAATCCTTTTTCCATGAGTTGTTTTCCGGTGAGGGTTTGTTGGTTTTGCTGACAGGCAGCCTGTGCCGGGGTATCGATGTTTACCTCTTCGACGGTGTAGGTCAGGTCGGGGTCCAGGCCTTGCAGGCGGACGGTGATTTCCTGGGAGTCGTCTTTGAGTTGGTAGACGAAGAGGACGGCTTTTTGCCGGATGTCCGGATCGACGATGGAGAGGGCGGCCCGGGAGGTTTCGTAGGGGGAAATCAGGCGGTAGAGGTCACCGAACTGGACGATGGGGCGCAGTTTGGTTTTATAGACTTCTACAGCCCGGCGGGTGATTTCCCGGTCTTCGGCGCTCAGTTTGTTGGGGTTGGCGTCCATGCCGAGGAAACCGCTCATGGCTACGTCGAAGGCGAATTTGAACGGTTGGTGGCCCATGTGGGTGACGTGGGCTCCCTGGACTTTGGCCGGGAAGATGTGGGAGGTGCCCCATTGGATGAATACGCGGGAGGTGGGGGTGGTGTTGTCGCTGGTCCAGAATTCGTGGAAGTAGCGTAAGGCTCCATAGTCGTTGCGGGCGCCTCCTGCGGAACAGAGCATCATTTCCAATTCGGGGTGGAGGCGTACCGATTCTTCGAATACCCGGTAAAGTCCCCGGGTGTAATCGTACCAGAGGTGTTGTTGCTGTTTGCCCAGGTAGTGGGAGTAGGGATTGTGGAAGGCGCTGTTGCAGTCCCATTTGACAAAGGATATTCCGGGATTGTCTTTGAGGATTTTGTCGAAGGCGCGGATGCAAAATTCCTGTACTTCGGGATTGCTGAGATCGAGCACGTATTGTCCCCGTTGCAGGTAGGGGGCGCGCTGCGGGTCGCAGAGCAGCCAATCGGGATGGTCGCGAAGTAGGGTGGCGGCTGGGTTGGCCATTTCCATTTCGACCCAGAGACCGAAGTCGATGCCGGTCTGTCCGGCATTGCGGATGATGGTTTGCATGCCGTCGGGGTGCATGAGGGGGGTGGCGTTCCATTCGCCCAGTATGCGTGCTTTGTCGGGGAGACCGAACCAACCGTCGTCGAGCAGAAAGAGTTCGAATCCCAGGTCGTGGGCGGGTTGCAGGAAGGGGATAATGATGGAATCGGCCGTGTTCATGCCGGTGGCTTCCCAGTTGTTGAAGAGGGTGCGCAGGGGGTTTGCCCCGTCGCGGATGCCGTAGGCCAGGGCCCAGCGGTGAAGGTTGCGGCTGGCTTCTCCTTTGCCGTGTTTGCTGTAGGTGAAAAGCAGGGCGGGGGTGACGAGGCGTTTCCCGGCTTGGAGGGTGTAGTCGGACGAACAGGGGATCATACAGGATAGAATAGTTAGCTGACAGGAGTGTGCAAATTCGAAGGTGAGGCGGTAGTTGCCAGACCAG
>CAJKZL010000290.1 GCA_905204385.1 uncultured Odoribacter sp.
TGGGCGTTCGCCTCCGATTCGAATAAAGCCAGTCCCGCAGCACTCACCAGATAGCGGTTTTTCTCCGTACCGTTGAAAAACCAGGTATAGAGGTTGTTGGTCTGGCTATATTGATTGGCCCACTGCAATTCAAAAATACTTTCTACAGAATTTCCCGGATAAAATAACTCGTACCACGCATCCGAGGGTAGCAACTCGAACTGACACTCCCCTTCAGCCGGATACAATATTTTATCACAGACTTCCAAAGCATTCTGATAATCGCCTTTCCACAAATACACGTCGGCAAGCAATGCGTAGTATGCCCAACGGGTAGCGCGTCCACGCAGCTCCCAATCCTTATCGTAAGCATATTTACATTTGGAAGCATAAGTAGTCAAATCAGCGATGATCTGATTCAAAATCGTCTCCTCATCGGATTTGGGAATTTCATAGGCTTCAGAATCGTCGACATAAGGATTCAGGACCAAAGGCACTTCTCCGAACGTACGCACCAGATAGAAATAACACAAAGAGCGCAGCCAGACGGCTTCGGCGACAAAAGCATCCGATTGCTTCTGGCTGAAAGTGATGTCTTCGTCCAAAACTTTAGGACTATATTTGATCACCGAATTCACCCGGGCAATCACCGTATAGAAAACATCCCATTTGCAGATGTCGTTGTCGTCCATGATCTCCAGGGATTTTATCTTCTCCTCGTTAGTGGTTTTCCCTTCCCCCAGTTTAATCACATCACCACGGATTTCTCCCCATTGCAATATCTTTTCGTAACATTTTGAACGCAACTGGGTATAGGAACCCATCAGCACTTCCTGAACCTCTTCTTTCGATTTCCAGAAGTTATCCGAAGTCTGTTGATTTTCGGGATAAATATCCAGCCAGGAGTTACACCCTCCGGCGATAGCCATAACAAGGGTTAAAGCCAAACCCATTATCCTATTCCGATCTCTGTTTTTCATACCCATCTCTTTAAAAACTAAGCGTTAAACCTAAAGCCACTTTTCTGGCACGGGGAGTCATACTCGTATCTTCGGCCAGCTGCTTATTCATATTGCTGGGAACTCCTGTTTCCGGGTCCTGACCTTTGTATTTAGTGATAGTGAACAAATTATAAGTCGTCACATATACAATGCAGCGGGAAAATCCCCACCGTTGAATCATTTTAGTCGGGAAATTATAGGACAAGGTAAGGTCCTTGCATTTCATAAACGAGTTGTTCTCCACAAAACGGTCCGATCCCAGATAGTTATACCCTTTGTTAAACAATGCCCTGGGAATATTGGTATCGTCGCCCTCGTATCTCCAGCGTTTCAACACGGCCCGCCTTTGGTTATCGCCATTATACATCGCTTCGGTGTTGATGCGGGTACGGTTGATCACCTTTTGGCCGATACGGAAATGGAATGAGGTACGCAAACTCCACCCTTTGTAGGCCAGGCGTATCGATCCTCCTCCGGTCTTGATCGGCATGGCATTTCCGAGGTACACCATGTCGTACTGATCGATCACACCGTCATGATTATGGTCGGCATATTTCGCATCTCCCGGATAGACGGAAGTCGTACCGAATATCTTAGTGGTGATTTCTTTGCCATTGACATCCCGCATCACCTGCCCACTCGCATTGCGGGCCACGGTTTCGCCCAAATTCTGATATACCCCCAGGCAATTATAACCGTAAAAAGCACCTAAAGGCTGTCCTTCAAAGATGCGGAGCGCATATTGTCCGTTTCCTTTGGTATAGCTCTCTTCGCTCTTATTGGTAGGCAATTCCAACACCCGGTTGCGGTTGCGGGAAATATTCAGATTGTTGATACTGACGGTAAATCCGTTCACTTTCACGATATCCTTGAAATTGAATGCCAATTCCCAGCCCCGGTTTTCCGTCTTACCGGAATTGAAATATCCTACTTTGCTAAAACCGGTGATGGAAGAAATTTGCATATCTTTTTGCAACAGATCGGAAGTCTGCTTGAGGTAATAGTCGAAATCGACGGTCACCTTATCGTTCCAGAATCCCAGCTTCAATCCGCCGTTCAAAGAAGAAGTCACCTCCCACTTCAGCTTATTCAACTGCATGGAAGTCGGTTTATCAGCCGACTCATCCATATAGGCATCTTCGGCATCGAAAGTTCCGACATAAGTAAAACTTCCGTTCGGCGCTTTCCCGCTCTTTCCCCAGCCTCCGCTCAACGACAGGTCGCTCAACCATTCGTATTTCTGCAAAAATGTCTCCCGGTTCATTCTCCATTTCAGGGAAAGTGTCGGGAAAGTTCCCCAACGGGAATTACGTCCCGTCTTGGAAGTCGCATCCGAACGCAAACCTGCCGTCAGATAATAGCGTCCGCCAAAGCCGTATTGCAGTGAACCGATCACGCCCACTTCCCGCACCTTCTCGTCCGAAGATTCCAGGGAGTTCACCTTGCCTCCCGCCGAAGGATCGGCCAACTCTCCCGACCCGATACCGGAAATCAAAGCCTGATAACTGGAAGGAGTATATTCCTTGGTCGTAAGAATCCCGGAAACGGTCAATTGATGCTGGCTGAAAACTTTGTTGAACGATAAACGGCTACGGGTATTCAGAGACATCTTGTTATTGGTCTTGTCCTTTACCAGGTTATACTCTGAATTGGACCAAATCAAACCGGAAGCCTCGCCGGGATAAAGGGACTTCGTTTTGGTCGTCTCCAGTCCGAAAGCTATATTGGTATTGAAAGTAAGGCAATTCAGAATTTTGTAATCGATCACAAAATTAGCACTGGTGGAACGCTGGATGATATTGATATTGGAATTGTGGACCATGGCCACCGGGTTGGGTTGCAATCCCTGTATACAATCCTTGGGCTGGGTGAAATACACATCGGTTTCATTGCCATTGTCATCCAACACCCAGGGACTCATATTCGGCATTTTCCGCAGCGCTTCCTCGCGGGCGCTTTTAATTTTTGTTTCGGCATCATCCCGGTAGGGTTTATTCCGGTTTCCTTCAGCATACGAAAAAGAAGAGGAGAACGTCAAACGCTTGGATAAACGGTAATCGAGGTTTAAACGGGCCGTCACACGGCTGAAATCGGTACCGATGGTAGTTCCCTTTTCGTTCAGATAGCCTACCGAAAAGTAATACACAGCCCGGTCGCCACCCCCTGTCATGGAGAAGTTGGTCTCGTTATTCACCGGAGTCTGTACCACCAACGACAACCAATCGGTGTCTTTATTGAACTCATCGTAATATTCATAACTCTGATCCAGGCGGACATCGGGATATTGCGTCAGCAGGCTCATATCGTTAAATCCGTTATATTGTACGGCATTCCACAAAGCATCCTGCATCAGAGTACGATATTCGGACGCATTCAGCATCGGAATAGACTTCGGTTCCCAGCTTACACTGGTTTTATGAGAAATCGTAAACCGGGGCTTACTCTTGCTTCCCCGTTTCGTGGTAATCAACAAGACTCCGGCAGCGGCCTGCGGGCCGTATAAAGCGGTAGCCGCTGCATCCTTCAATACTTCGATGTTCGCGATATCGCTGGGAGCGATATTGACCAAAGCCCCGAAATCCTCGGCCGTCGCCGTACCGAATTCAAAGTTCTCATCGATAGCCATATCCTGAGGCACGTCGTCGATGACGATCAGCGGCTCGTTGCTGGAATTCAAAGAACTCGTTCCCCGGATACGGATGGAACTTTTAGCTCCCGGGTCCCCGGAATCCATGATAATATCGACATTGGTCATTTTCCCCTGCAACATATCTTCCACCGAAGTAACCGCCATATCTTGAAATTCGTCGAGGTCCAGCTTCTGCCGGGCAATACCGGCATTCTCCACATTGATCCCCATACTGTTGCGTTTCTCGACCTTCACCGATACCACCACTTCGTCCAGAGAAACGTTATCTTCTTCCAGGACCACATTCAAAACGCTCTGACCGGTATATTTCACTTTCTTCGTTTTCATTCCGATAAACGAAAACACCACATTCAAATCCTTGGCGTCGGAAGGGACCGGCAGCCAATACTCACCGTTTTCATTGGTCGTACCATTCAAGCCTTCCGTAAAGCCATGCTCTGGGACGTAACGGCTGAGGGTAAATTCCGCACCTTCGAGCCGTGTAGTCGTCTCCGCATCGACCTTGTAAATAATCAGTTGACCGCGTGTGATCTGTGCACTGCTCTTATTGGTCTGGAACGTCAGGCCGTCAGAGCTTCCACTGATTTTGCCATTCAGCGAGACTGTGTTGGACAATGTAGGCGACACAGCGTTGCCGGGGTCGATCACACAGTCATACGTCAGCAGAAGTGCCGTACTATCCGGGATCGTCATGTACAGCCAGCCTTCCTTTGTCGGGTCGTTAATGCTAGCGCTGTAGCGTCCAGGTTCCACCTTCCGCAGGTTTTCCACGGCTGTATCCTTATTATAATAGTACAGGTGGACGTTCTCTCCATAGAAATTTGCACCATTGCTGACCTGCATCTTGTCCAGCAGTTCCAGCGGTCCGCCGTTGCCCAGTGGTTTTCCTGTCGGATTGATGATCACCTTATATGTGACCTTATTGCTCCATTTTCCAGTCCCGGGATCTTGAAACTGTTCACCCGTCTTGATCAGCGGGGGAACATCTTTGTGCACGGTCAGGGTGATGGAGTCGCTCTTTCCTCCGCCGCTTGCGCTGTTTTCGTAGGGGACATCCGATGTGAGCAGGTCTTTCCAGCGGGGGTCATTCGTCATATCAATCGTGACCTCATACAGAAGCTCAATGACGTGTTGTTTTCCGTCGTTGCAGTCGTACACTTCTACAGTCAGCTTATTCTTTTCATAGTTAGCGTGCCATCGCGCACCAGCAGACCAATCGTACCACTCGTTGTCCACGCAGAGCCTGAGCTTATCGCGGTGTACGGTCAACTTGGTTCCCTCCGG
>CAJKZL010000291.1 GCA_905204385.1 uncultured Odoribacter sp.
GGAGCTGATGCTGGAAGAAGGATTGGTGGCTGAAGCCCGGGAGTTGTTGCCGATGCGCCATTTAAATGCGCTGAATACGGTGGGGTATAAGGAATTGTTCGACTATTTCGAGGGGAAAACCGACTACGAAGAAGCTGTACGCTTGATAAAGCGTAATTCCAGGCGATATGCCCGCAAACAACTTTCCTGGTTCAGGCGGGACAATGATATCGAATGGTTTCATCCGGAGCAGAAAGCTGATATCCTGGATTACCTAAACCGTCAGTACGGTTGAACAGGCGAATGATTCCCGGCAGATAAACCGGCGGAAGCAGATTAGTCTGTAATAAAATCTTTGGATTGATGTGTGTAATTACCATTTTTGGGGACAATCAGTATCAAAAGGGAACCCAGAATAATGATGCCTCCGAAGATATAATCCTGTTTGCTCAACATGGGACGCATGGCTGTATAGAATAAGGCGGCTAAGATTTCAAGCAGGTAGGTCATTACCGGCTGGAAAGTGCGGACAGCCATAAAAATTTCGGATGTAGAATATTTGAGTGTAGCATAATATAGATACGTAGTGCTCGCATTGATAAAAAATCCGGCCATGCAGGCGGAGACTATGGTTTTCAGATGAAGCATTTCTTCTAATGTCGGTAAATAGTGCAAAAAAGAAAGTGCACCGGAAAGAGATTCGCTAAGGAAGAAACGAAGCAGGGCTACACCATAAAAGAACACTACCAGATAAAATCCTCCATAAAACATAGTATAACCCGAAATGCCGCATTTTTGCCGGACTGTCGTTTCCGGAGCCCAGATTGTGGTTTCTTCGACTACAATGGAACGGATACAACTGGCTGTCGCCGAAATCAGAATCAGAATAGAAATGAGTGTGCGCTGATGTACCGGTAAGGAAAAAATAAAGAGTATAAATCCGGTTAATATAATCAGAATGCCCAGAAAATCTCCCTTATAGGGTACTCTTCGGAAAATGGCGTAAGCCAGTATATAGGTAATGATGATTTCGATATTGAATAACAAAGTGGTTTCAGTGGAGGTGATGTATAAAAAAGTGGAGATCATCGTGAAACTCCTGATGATTTGCATAATGGTGTATAACCAGGAATATTTCACGCCGCTTTTCCAGTTGGAAGTTGTTACCTTTTGCCGGATAAGCATTAGGGATACTCCGGTTGAAAAGATCATAAAAGCCGTGAAGACAATGATATTCGTGTCATATTTCAGCACACAATAACGATTGACGACATTTAGTATAGCCCATACTATAACTGTGGATAAAGCAAGCGATACCCCTTTGAAATTCATAAGTTGCGAATAACTATTTTTAATTATTACGCAGATTTCCTTTATATGTTGTATATAATGTGAAATATATCCGGGCAAGACATGCCCGTTAAAGCAGTGTTTTTTAATATATTCGATTATTTTATTTTCGTCATGCTATATTTTTGGAATATAATTTTTATTTTTACAGAAACAGGACGCGTTTCGGAATTTGAAGAATAGAAGATAAGGTGTGTTTTGTTTTACATTCTTTGCTCGCTTGTATATGCTTTCTAAGTACATTTCATTATTGAATTTTTGTGGAATCAATTTCAGCTGCTTCTTAATATGAACTTAATGAAAAAGAATATAAATTTCTTTACCGTCTTATCGTCCTTTGTATGGGTTTCTTTTTTAATGTCCTGCACTTCCCCGTCGTCTTCGGGATTAAAAGAGATCGTCATCGATCCTTCGCAAACCATTGGTTTTTATGACCTTGCCGAAGATGTGGAACCTGAGTTCGACATATTTGCTTTGGAAACAACGGATAGTTGTTTGGTAGGGGGTATATGTCGTATTATCTATACCAATGACTTGTATTATATTTTAGACAATAATTCCGTCATTTTTATTTTTAATCCGCAAGGTAAATTTGTCTCGAAATTGGATAAAAAAGGTCGGGGGCCGGATGAATATGTACACATCCGTGATTTTACGGTAGTGGGAGAAAATATATGGCTATATGACGAAATAAGGCGCAAATTTTCTTGTTATGATGAAAATCTGAACAAAACAGAGGATGTAGAAACGAACACTATTATTAATAAAATTGCCTGTGCGGGGGGAAATATCTACGGGGCAGGTGTCTGGTTCGGTATTCATAGAGAAAATTTCCAAATCATAGAATATAATACGCTAAATAAGGAATTGAAAAAATTAATACCCTATCCTCAAAATTATGATCAAAACGTGTTTGCGAAAAATCCATATATTCCTTATATCATTAATCAACTGGCACCCTTAGCTGATTCATGCCTGTTTGTCCAACCTTATTGTGATACATTGTTTCAAGTGGGGCATGGAACGGTAACACCTCGTTATAAGTTTCGTCTCACGGAACGATATATTGATAAACAGCTTACGAAAGATGAGTGGGAGGAAGAAAGTAAAAAATCGATGATTATAGGTGTAAGCGCCATTTATCAGACTCCGGCCAGTATATTGATATTATATGCAGAACCTGAATATAAGTTTGCCATTTTCAATAAAGAAACGGGAATTGCGAAAGTGTATTATGTTCAATTTGTGAATTCATATTTGGGAAACTTAGGAATTTATCGTATGGAATTTACAGCTAATCAGGAAATAATTGCAATCTATCCCGCTGTAGAAGGGGAGCCCTCTTTTATGAAAGATCGTGTCAAAAATCCGGAAGACAGGCAGAAAATTGAAAATGCATTTATTGGCTTGACAGAAGATAGTAATCCGGTTATTTTGAAATATAAACTAAAGAAAAACTCTAAACTTTAAAATGATAAAAAGTAGTTTTTAGAGAAAAAGGTCGTTTATTCCTTTTTTTGAAAAAGAAGGAATATAAATTTATTGTTTAATAGAGATGAGATATATCCACCTCTATTAAACAATAGATTTATACTTCTCTACCGATACGGTATGGTTATAAGCTGATTCTTCCCTGAACTGTATTTCACATTATATTTTCAATCCCAGCTCTTTTTCTGAAATCTCGCGCATTTCTACTTTTCTGATTTTTCCGGTTACCGTCATCGGGAAATTGTCTACGAATTTCCAGTATTTGGGAATCTTGAAAGTAGCAATTTTCCCCCGGCAATAAGTATCCAGGGATTCGGCACTGACGGTGTACCCGGGACGGGGTTTAACCCAGGCCATAACCTCTTCGCCGTATTTTTCGCTGTATACCCCGATAACCTGTACGTCCGAAATCCCTTCGTGTACGATAAGGAAATCTTCGATTTCCTTGGGAGATATGTTTTCTCCCCCCCGGATGATCAGGTCTTTGATCCGTCCGACGATGCTTACGTAGCCGTTCTCGTCCATGACGGCAATGTCGCCGGAATGTAGCCACCTCTTTTCGTCGATGATGGCTTTGGTGTCCTCGGGATTATCCCAATATCCCAGCATGACTGAATAGCCCCGGGTGCAGAATTCTCCGGCTGACCCCCTTGGGACGATGGCCCCGGTTTCGGGAGCGATAATTTTGATTTCCAGATGAGGATGAACGGTCCCTACTGTGGTTACCCTCAGTTCCAGGGGATCGTCCGTACAGCTTTCGGTGGATACGGGAGAAGTTTCGGTCATCCCGTAACATACGCATATTTCCGTCATGTTCATCAGCGACTGCACTTTCCGCATGGTATCGATGGGACAGGGGGCTCCGGCCATGATGCCGGTACGCAGAGACTTCAGGTTGAAGTCGCTGAAATTCGGCAGGTCGAGTTCGGCGATGTAGATGGTAGGCACCCCATAATGAGAGGTACTTTTTTCCTGTTCGACCGTTTGCTATACCTGTTCGGGCTTGAATAACTCCCCGGAAATAACGATACAGGCACCGTGGGTGACGATGGCCATATTGCCGAGTACCATCCCGAAGCAATGATAAAAAGGCACCGGGAGGCATACTCGGTCCTGCTCCGAATATTTCAGCCGCTCTCCGATGAAGAATCCATTGTTCAGGATGTTGTGATGGGATAAGGTGGCTCCTTTCGGATAACCGGTGGTGCCGGAAGTGTATTGTATGTTTACCGGATCGTCGAATTGCAGCATCGCTTCTTGTGCGGCCAACTGTTCATCGCTGATTTGCTTTGCCGATTCCAGAAAAGCGTCCCAATCCCGGTCAATGATAATGGTTTCCCGTGGATACAAGCATTTGGGACGTAATTCATCGAGCATTTCGATGTAGTTGGTTTTGCGGAAATGGGAGGAGGCGATTAAAAAATCCATCCGGCTTTGTTCCAATGCAAACTGTAATCCCTGCAACTTATAGCCTGGATTGATGTTGACCATGATGGCTCCCATCAAAGCGGTGCCATATTGCACCAGCACCCATTCGTAGCGATTGGGCGACCATATTCCCACGCGGTCGCCTCGTTTGACGCCATGGGCCATTAAGGCTTTCGCAACCATTTCTACCTGACCGAGAAATTCGCTATAAGTCGCCCGGTAGTGCTGATAAGGGGATACCAACGCTTCCCGTTCGGGGTATAACGATGCAATCTGGCGTAAATTTTGTCCAATCGTTTCTCCTTTTAGCGGAATATCTGATATTCCACTAGCATAAGATAATTTCGCTTGCATAGTATTTTATTGTCTTCTTTTGTGTGTTGGGTGCAAAATAACGACAATAAAATGAAATAACATAGTCTATTTGTCAATAAATGAGCATTTTACACAAATTCAAAAAAAGTGTGCAAAAAAATGAGATTAAATTTCACAATTCTTTTCCAGGTGTGTATTTTATGTACGGTGAGTTTTCAGACCTGGAAAGCGGCAAATATCGATCCGGTGAAAGTTTTAAAGAGGGAGTAAGAGGAGGTGTAAAAATCCCCGGAGCGGGCGCCCCGGGGATTTCACGTTTTATTGCGCTTTTAATGTGCCCATTCGG